>JAOZUJ010000045.1 GCA_029938745.1 Candidatus Moraniibacteriota bacterium | reverse complement strand
ACAACTTTTGCGATAATTGATGCTGCTGCGATACTTTTTGATATTTGATCCCCTTTCGCGACGGTCATTTGTTCTCGTGTAAAATTTGGTAATAATTGATTTCCATCAATCATTATCATCATTTTTTCGGCTTCTGTATAAACCTCATCATTATTAATATCTTTTTCAAGTGCATCCAATGCCTTTTTCATTGCAAGAAATGTTGCTTGCAAAATATTAATTTCATCAATCGCCTTTGGACTACATTTTCCAATGCCGACAAAAAATTTTCCTCGTATAAATTCAAAAGATTCTTCTCGTTGCTTTTCACTCAATAGCTTTGAATCTCTGACTAACTTCCATTGACCTTCATCAGACACGCTTGCAAAATCTGCAATATCTTTAATCACACATGCACCTGCAACGACTGGCCCAGCCAATGGACCACGTCCAACTTCATCTACTCCTGCAATAATATCATAGCCAGCGCAGTGTAATTCCTTTTCTTTTTCAAATGTTGCAATTTTCATAGTTTTATGTTATAATTTCACATTCTGTACATTAATATATTAACATATTTGGAAATTATTGCTATAAAATAATACTGATCTAAGGAGATATCTGTGAAAAATTCAAAATATGGACCATATCGTAAGATGATCGTAAGTTACGAGGTTCCAACACATAAAATTGCACAGATAATCGGAGATAACTGCACTGCTAGTGCCGTGCGAGCTGCACGCAGACGTTTTTTGAAACCTACTGATTGTAAAAAAGTTAATGATACATGGCGCAACAACAATCGTGCTCATGAAAATCATATCAGCAGAGTATCTCGCAAAGAAACACAAGAGACTGCAACTAATGATGGTACTGACTGGACAACTCTGGAAGAAGAGCTCATTCTAGAGAGTAGTTGTACAACGCGAGAATTAGCAATACAGCTCGGCAGAAGCATGGATGCTATTTATCAGCATCGCTACCGTTTGCGTAAAAAACAATTAACTACTACATCTGTAGTATAGTTATTAGCATAAAGAAGTAGGTACAATTACCCACTTCTTTTTCTTTTTTCCCAAAATATCAATCTTTGTGTTACAATACTTTATAGACTTTTCTACTTTATAAACTTTCAACTTCCCTTATGTCATTTGTACATCTTCATGTTCATTCTGATTTTTCTCTTTTAAACGGTCTTGCTAAGATCGATGATCTTTTGGATGCTTGTGAAAAAGATGGGATGACTGCAATGGCTCTCACAGACAAAAATGCAGTCTATGGTGCTGTAGATTTTTATGTTAAAGCAAAAGAACGTGGCATTAAATCTATTATTGGCGCAGAGATCCTTGTTGCGCCTGGTGGCATGGACAAAAAAACTGCATCTGCAAACTCACGAAAAGTCAATCAACTCGTTTTACTTGCTACAAATGAAGCTGGATATAAAAATCTTCTCAAAATAGTCACCATTGGACAGTTGGAAGGTTTTCATTTTGAGCCTCGCGTTGATTATGATGTGTTACGCAAACATTCTGATGGATTGATTGCATTATCTGGAAATAGTCACGGAGAGGTAAATGAATTAATCTCAAATGGTGGCTACGACAAGGCAAAAGAAAAAGCTCTTTTATATAATGATATTTTTGGCAAAGATAATTTTTATCTTGAATTACAAGATCATCCACATTTTGATAAACAAAAAAAGATCAATACAGGATTGATTAAATTGAGTAAAAAAACAGGCTTGCCACTTGTTGCATGCGGTGATGTATATTATATCAATAAAGAAGATGCTGACATACATGATATTCTTTTATGCATCCAAATGAATCGCAAAGTAAATGAAATTGATCGACCAAATATGAAAAAATTTGATCTTTCTTTTCACACAGAGAAAGAAATGCAAAAGATTTTTGCGCATGTTCCTGAGGCTCTAGAAAATACTGTAAAAATTGCAGATAGATGTAACTTTGAAATGGAACTTGGACATACAAAACTTCCATATTATCCCCTTCCAGAAGGAAAAACTGCGGATGAAACATTGCGTGATATGTGTGAAGAAAAAATACATGAAAAATTTGGCGATAACATTACAAAAGTATACAGAGATCGCATGGATTATGAATTGGACATTATTCAAAAAACTGGTTACGCATCATACTTTTTGATTGTGCAAGACTTTACAAACTGGGCACGCGATAACGGCATTATTGTTGGTCCTGGTCGTGGTAGCGCAGCAGGATCTTTTGTGTCTTATCTCACAGGTATCACAAACATGGATCCTATTGAATACAAGCTTCTTTTTGAGCGTTTTCTCAATCCAGAACGTGTCTCCATGCCTGATGTTGATATGGACTTCCCAGATGATCGTCGTGATGATGTTCTTACGTATGTGCGTGATACATATGGTGCTGATCATGTCGCGCAAATTATTACGTTTGGTACGATGGCAGCGCGTGCAGCCATCCGTGATGCAGGTCGTGCACTTGCATTTCCTTATAATTTTTGTGATCAAATTGCAAAACTCATTCCAGAATTCACATCAATCGATGGAGCAATTGCAGAAGTGCCAGATTTTAAAAGATTGCACAAGGAAAACAGTGATGCAAGAGAACTGATTGACGCAGCACGACGATTGGAAGGCCTTTGTCGGCATTCATCAGTACACGCTTGTGGTGTTGTGATCACGGATAAACCTGTTGTAGAATATTCTGCAATGCAAAGAGTATCTGGAGATGATGAAGCGACAGTGACACAATATGCATCAAGCACAAAATTTTCTGCTGTAGAAAAAATTGGACTTCTCAAGATGGACTTCCTCGGACTTAAGAACTTAACAATTATCCAAAATACATTGGAGATTGTCAAAAAAATTCATGATATTGATATCGATATTGATAATATTCCACTTGATGACAAAAAAACATACGAACTTCTCCAAGAAGCACATACAACTGGTGTGTTTCAGTTAGAATCCAGTGGGATGAAACGGTATTTACGACTTCTCAAACCAACTGTTTTGGAAGATATTATCGCGATGGTTGCGCTTTATCGACCTGGACCAATGGAATGGATTCCTGATTTTATTGATGGAAAACACGGCAAGAAAAAAGTTGTATACCTCCATCCAAAACTCGAAGCAATTCTTGCTGATACTTACGGTGTGGCTGTGTATCAAGAACAAGTAATGCGTATAGCCCAAGATCTTGCTGGCTTTACACTTGGTGAAGCTGATATTCTCCGTAAAGCAATGGGTAAAAAAATATTCAAACTCATTAAAGAACAAAAAATTAAATTTGTAGAAGGCTGTGTCAAAAATGGTGTAAGCAAAGAAGTCGCCGAAAAAGTGTTTTCATTTATTGAGCCATTTGCTGGGTATGGGTTTAACCGTTCACATGCAGCGTGCTATGGACTTATTGGTTATCAAACAGCATACTTGAAGGCTCATCATCCTGCAGAGTTTATGGCTGCACTCATGACGGCTGACCAAGGCAATACAGACCGAATTGCAATCGAAGCAGCAGAATGTCGTGATATGGATATTGAAGTACTTGCACCAGATATTAATGAAAGCTTTCAAGAGTTTGCTGCAATCTATGTTGAAGATGATATAAAGAAAGAATATCCTCGTATACGCTTTGGACTTAATGCAATCAAAAATGTCGGCAAACCTGTCGCAAAGGAAATTGTAGCTGAACGAAAAAGAAATGGTAAATATACCGACATTACAGATTTTTGTACACGCGTTGGCTCAAAGGATCTCAATAAAAAATCAATTGATGCACTCGCGATGGTTGGTGCTTTCGATAAATTTGCGCCACGTGATGATATTTTGGGCAGCATAGATAGTATTCTCACATTTGTCAAAGACCTCCGCACAAGTGCACAATCAAATCAAGATTCCCTCTTTGGAAATACACAACTATCTCGTGCTGAAATTACGATAACTTCAAATGAAAGTTCTGGCAAAAAACAACACCTTGCTTGGGAGAAGCAATTGATTGGTTTATATATTTCTGATCACCCCTCCAATGAATACAGAGATTTTCTCGACTACATGTGCACACCACTAGACGAGCTCAATCAAGATAAAGCAAATAAAATGGTCACTGTTGGTGGTATTGTGATTGCAATTACAGTTATTCTGACAAAAAAAGGTCAGAACATGGCATTTGTCACACTTGAAGATGGTAAAAGCACGACAGAATGTATCATTTTTCCACGACTATTGGAAGAAATAAAACATTTACTCATCGAGGGCATGCCTGTTGTCATGAAAGGCAATCTCTCTGATAAAAATGATGAATTAAAATTTCTTGCAGAAAGTGTAGAGGAAATTGACGCTGAACAAAATGAATACGCAAAGAGTGTTATGTCAACACGCAAAAAATATGGCACTACAAAGGTTGAATTAAAAAAGAAAAAAGAGGCAAAAGAAAAGCTAATCTCAAAAGAAAAATTATTTATAACTCTACCAGAAAATGGCACGCACGAAATGATTAGCAAAATCAAAGAAGTTTTGGATAAGTGTGAGCCAGGCAATGCCATAGTATTCCTCATGCACAATGATCAAGAAATGAAAACATCATACGAAATTGATTATAATTATCTGTGCGAAGAAAATCTCAAAAATCTCGTAGAACCAAAAAACATTTTTTTGAAAAAATAAAACACCCTACTACAGAGAATTCTCTATAATAGGGCGTTGACGTTGGTTGAATTTTTACGATGTTTGCGAGTAAAGCCGATTGTGTCCTCTCGGCTTGAAGTAAATCCTGGTTTTAACTCTTGGATCAATCTCAAAGTCTCCAGTGCCATCTACTGGCATTTTGAAGTCATACTGACATTCATCCTCTTTTTCCGGAGTGTGTACGACATCCAACATGATGAATTTGCGTCCATCTGCCATGATTTTTTGAAAAACCTTTGCAATAGTGACAATACTTTTACCAAGGTCCTTTTGGGTCACTTTGTAAAAATTAATATTCAGAAAAACACCTTGACCAAGTCCTTTGCCCTCATGCCAATGTTTCGACACAGAATCACCATTTGCTGCGGTAAATGCAGGCTTATAGTTCATTCCCTTTTTACTAGGAAGTTTGAACACAACACCCTCATATACTTTCAACAGCCTGTACTGCGAAATGGACTTGTTATCAGGAAGCACTTCTTTAACAACCTCTTTTTTTGGCTGTTTTTTGGCTGTTGGAACATTTGTTCCACTTAAACCAAAAACAGTGCTCATTTCTTGAAAATTTCTTGCTGATTTTGTTGCCTGCATAACAATCTCCTTGTGGTGTTTTGTTTATATACTTTTTGTAAAAATTACTAACCAACATACAATCATAGCATATATTAGCACTTTTGTCAATGCTTGACAAAAGTGCCTGTCATGTGTAAAAATGGAACTACAATTTAATACAGACGGTGAAGTAGCTTACTACCTATGGAGTCTGCGCAAAAGATTACGAGCGTAATACGTAAAAAGAGCGCCCACAATAATATGGGAAGCTGAGTGGAACCGCCGCGTCAACCGCGGTCTCAGCATCATTTCTTATTTTATTGTTGGCGTTTTTTGATTTTTACCACTGTCATTCTCGCGAAGGCGGGAATGACACCTAAAAAGTATTACAAATAATTAGAATTTCAATTAAAATTTATAATTAAAAAATTAAAACTATGTGTAGCAACCAAACAAACGAAATTGACGTAAAAAGACATTCAACAGCACATGTCCTTGCAATGGCTGTGTTAGATTTGCATCCCGACGCTAAACTTGGCATTGGACCTGTCATTGATGACGGATTTTATTATGATTTTGAGACAAAAGAACCAATAACCGAAGATGAGCTCAAAAAAATTGAGAAGAAAATGAAAAAGCTCATTTCGCAAAATATTGATTTTGAAAAAACTGAACTAGACATTGATGAAGCAAAAGAAAAATTTGAAAACGAAAATCAAAAATACAAAGTCGAACTTATTGATGATTTAAAATCTGAAGGTGAAGAAACAATTTCAATTTATACGTCAAAAGATTTTTCAGACCTTTGTCGTGGACCCCACGTCAAAAACACAAAAGAAATTAATGCAAAGGCTCTAAAAATCACACGGTTAGCTGGAGCTTACTGGAAAAGTGATGAAGATCGCGAGCAACTCACACGTATTTATGGTGTAATTTTTGAGACAAAAGAAGAATTAGATGAATATAATCAAAGATTAATAGAAGCAAAAAAGAGAGATCATAGAAAAATTGGTAAAGAATTAGACCTTTTTACTTTTTCTGATCTTGTTGGTGCGGGTCTTCCACTTTTTACGCCAAAAGGCACACTTTTGCGTGATACAATTGTGGATAAGATTCAAACACTTCAAGCAAAACATGGTTATGAGAAAGTGACAATTCCTCACATCACAAAAAAAGAGCTCTATGAAACATCTGGACACTGGGAAAAATTTGGTGATGAGCTTTTTAAGGTAAAAGGTCAAACAGACCAAGAATTTGTCATGAAACCAATGAACTGTCCACATCACACACAGATCTATGCGTCCACACAGCGTTCGTATCGTGATTTACCTGTCAGGTATATGGAAACGACCATGGTATACCGTGATGAGCAAGCTGGCGAGCTTCTCGGCCTTTCTCGTGTACGTGCTATCTCACAAGATGATGGACATGTCTTTTGCACACCCCAACAAATTGAGAGTGAAGTGCAAAACATTGTTTCAGTTATTCGTGAATTTTATACATCCCTAGACATGTTTACTGAGGGTAATTATTGGGTATCTGTATCTGTGCGTGACCCCAAAGAAGTAGACAAGTGCCTAGGCAATCCAAAAGATTGGGACCTTGCAGAAAAAACCCTGGAAGAAATTGCAAAAAAAGAAGGGTTTAATTATAAAATTGTTGAAGGTGAAGCTGCTTTTTATGGACCGAAGCTCGATTTCATGTTTACAGATGCACTTGGTAGAGAATGGCAACTTGCAACAGCACAACTCGATTTTGTCATGCCCGAACGCTTTGGATTAGAATACACAGATGAAAATGGTGATAAACAAACACCTGTCATGATCCACCGTGCAATCGCAGGCTCACTTGAAAGATTTCTCTCTGTCATCATTGAACATTTTGCGGGTGCGTTTCCTCTGTGGCTCTCCCCTGTCCAAGCTGTCGTTATACCTGTATCAGATAAGTTTGACGATTATGGTAAAAATGTAGTAGAAAAACTTCAACAAGCAGGTTTTCGTGCAGAGCTAGACAATGACTCAGAAACACTTGGCAAACGCATACGCGTCGCTCAAAAAGTAAAGACACCCTACATGCTTATTGTTGGAGAAAAAGAAATTACAGATAATACTGTTGCTGTACGCTCCCGTGATAATGGTGATGAGGGCGTGATAAGCATTGATGAAATGATCGCAAAAATGCAAGAAGAAATTATATAATCATTTTAACAAAAAGCAAGTAACATCATTATGATGTCACTTGCAAACAACTGTGATTCATTTGATGAAATGAACTATATTCACGCCCCCTTTTTCATGTTTTGTATCTGATCTTACTGAACGACAAACTTTTTTTGACCCTCCCCGATAGTGAATTATAAATACTTTTTTACCTTTTAATGTATTCACTTCTTCAATACGAACAATTTTCTCACTTGACACTAAAGCAACCTCCCCTGTTTCAAAAAATATATTACATTTGTAATAAAATAAATATTACTGCGTTATGAAACAAAAGTCAATTACAATTATAGGCCCAACTGCCTCTGGTAAATCTGATTTTGCGATTGCTATCGCTAGGCGTTTTGATGGTGAAATTATTAGTGCAGACTCTCGTCAAATTTACAGAGATCTTGACATTGGCACAGGCAAAGAGCCTGGGAAACTAACAGCAAGTAAAAAACGTGGTCCATATACTTGTTCTGCGTACATGAGTGGTGGCATCCCTCATTATATGATTGACATCGTCCATCCAAATACTATTTATAATGCAGCAAAGTTTGTAAAGAAAGCAAAAAATATCAGAAATGATATTTTGACGAGAAATAAACTTCCAATTGTAGCAGGTGGTACAATGTTTTGGGCACAAGCACTTCTCGAAGACAC
>JAOZUJ010000131.1 GCA_029938745.1 Candidatus Moraniibacteriota bacterium | reverse complement strand
AAGATCGAATTACCAAAAATGAAAAAAGATATCACAGCACGACACAAAGAAAGTAAAAGCTTTACAAGTTACGATGAAGAAATTTTTGAAGCACTGCGTGAATTGCGCAAAGAAATTGCAGATGAAAAAGGTGTGCCAGCATTTGTGATCTTTGGTGATGTCTCACTGCAAGAAATGGCAAAGAGACTGCCGACAACAAATGAAGAATTCACACAGATTTCTGGCGTCGGAGCAAAAAAGTTAGAACAGTACGGTGATACATTCACAGAATTTATCAGCGAATTGAAAGAAGAAAAAGAATTACAAGAAAAAAAGAAAAAGAAATCAAAAACATCAGCAACAAAACAATTTCGCTTAGAAGCAACAAAAGAGATGATAAAAGAAAAAGATACGCTAGAAGACATTGCAGATGCATTAAATGTTTCACAAGGAACAATTATAAAATACATCACTGAAATATGTTCTGATGACACAAATATTGATATTACATATCTCCTCCCATCAAAAAAAGCACAAAAAGAAATTGAAAAAGGATTTAAGAAATATGGAAACAAGAAATTAAAACCAGTCTATGAACACTGCAAAGGAAAGTATTCATATGATGAATTGCGTCTCATGCAAATTGAATAATGATAGAAAAATATGTGCTATAATTAAATTCATTAAATGATAAATTAATTATTAAAAAGTAAAAGAATGAAAAAGACAATTTTAGGACTAGGTGTTTTATTTGTAATGATGACGCTTGCTGGGTGTGGCGCAACTGTGCAGGAGCCTTCAACAAACGGAAGTGCTAATGTAACAAAAAAAGAAGTTAATGATACACAAAAAAAGCTACAAGAAGTTAAGGCAGAAGTTCTAAAAGTTCAAATGGACGAAACATTAAGCAAAGAACAAAAAGCAAAAAAGATCGAAGCACTGCAAGCTGAAATACAAGACCAAGTCAATAGTGCAGTAAGTAAGTAAATTACAATTCCATTTTTTAGAAGTAAAAGGCAATTACTGTAGTGTAATTGCTTTTTGAACGTGCTCGGAGTAAAATCAGTATAGAATTAAATAATAATACATAAGCCTATGAAAACAGCACTCATATCAGTTTCGGACAAAGAGGGTATTGTGGAGTTTGCTACTGGTTTGGAGAAACTAGGATTCAAGATCGTATCAACAGGAGGAACATTTGCGGTACTGAGTGGGAAGGTGAAAAATTTGCAAGAAGTTTCTGATCTCACAGGATTTCCAGAGGGGTTGGATGGACGTGTGAAAACACTGACGCCACAAGTATTTGGCGGGATTCTCAATCTTCGTAATAACAAAGAACATCAAAAGTTCTGTGAAGAAAATGATCTGGAAAATATTGATATTGTGTGTGTAAATCTTTATCCATTCAAAGCGACGTACGAAGATGTGAAAAAAAGTTTTGAAGACAAAGTTGAGAACATTGATATTGGCGGTCCGTCGATGATTCGTGCAGCTGCAAAGAATTATGAATTTTGTGCGCCAGTCGTTGATCCGAGTGATTATAAGATGATATTACAAAAACTCAAAAAAGACGGTAATCTCGATGTTGAGTTTAGGAAAGAACTTGCGACAAAGGTTTTTGAAATGACTGCACACTATGACATACTCATCGCAAAGTTTTGGGCGGAGCAGACAAAAGTAACAGAACAAAAAGGAGCTCTCCGGTATGGAGAAAATCCACACCAAAGTGCTGTTGCACTGGTGGATCCATTTGCTACGGGACCATTATTAGTTGGTGCAAAAGTTTTGAACGGGAAACCGCTGAGTTACAATAACTTTGGAGATTCTGCTGGTGCACTGGAACTTGCGTTGGAATTCAGTGGAAAGAATGATCCGGCATTTGCAGCGATCATCAAGCATGCGACACCGTGTGGCGCTGCTGTAGGAGAAAATATTGCTGAAGCGTTTGACAAAGCATATCAAGCTGACCCACTTTCTGCTTTTGGTGGTGTGATTGTACTCAATCGTACGTGTGACAAGGTAACTGCCCAGATGATCACATCATTTTTTAATGAGATCGTTATAGCGCCAGATTACGATGATGATGCTTTGGAAATACTCAAAACAAAAAAGAATTTGAGAGTATTGGAGATTCCACATTTCAGCGAGGGACAAACGCGAGATATGGTAATGAAAAAAGTCCGTGGTGGAACACTGGTACAAGATACAGATATCGTATTGCCAGACTTTGCCAACCTAGAGATCCCAACAAAGCAAAAACCGACGGAGAAAGAAATGATCGAT
>JAOZUJ010000130.1 GCA_029938745.1 Candidatus Moraniibacteriota bacterium | reverse complement strand
GTGATAATTCCACTGCAGCAATAATAGCATCATCTGTAATACGTACACCATGATGCACCTCATATTTTTCTTTAATGCCACGCAAAATTGCGATTGTGTCTTCTGGACTCGGCTCATCAACAAACACAGGCTGAAAGCGTCTTTCAAGGGCTGCATCTTTTTCAATATATTTTTGATATTCTTTTAGAGTCGTTGCACCAATCGTACGAATCTCACCTCGAGCAAGAGCGGGCTTAAGCATATTTGATGCATCCATAGCACCTTCTGAACCACCAGCGCCAACAAGCGTGTGTAATTCATCAATAAATAAAATGTATTTACCAGACGATTCATCAATTTCTTTGAGCAATGCCTTCAATCGATCTTCAAATTCACCACGAAATTTCGCACCCGCAAGTAACTGCCCTAGATCAAGTGCAAGGATCTCTTTATCCTTAAGTGATTCTGGGACATCTCCTACAACAATACGCTGTGCCAACCCTTCTATAATTGCAGTCTTTCCTGTTCCTGGTTCACCAAGTAAAACAGGATTATTTTTTGTTCGTCGTGATAAAATTTGCATTACTCTGCGCACTTCACCATCACGTCCGATAACTGGATCAAGATTGTCTTCCTGTGCTTGTTTTGTTAGATTAATCGTATATTTTTGAATTGTCTGCATCGCATTTTCTGGGTCTGGCGAATCAACAGTTGCCTTTCCTCGCACTTGTGCAAGTTCTGCTTTAAATGTGTCGTATGTTATACTATACTCAGTAAAAAATTTTGCAATTTCATCATCTTTATTTAACAATGCCAAAAACAAATGTTCTGTTGATACAAAACTATCTCCCATTGATTGCATTTCTTTTTCTGCTTCAAGTAAGATGCGTGATAATTCTTGTGAAATATATAATTGTGATTGGTCAGTGTTTGTTACCTTTGTTGTTGTTTTTTCTACTTCACTTTTGAGTGCTACCACAAGTGCCTCATAGGGAACGTCTTGTTTTTTGATGGCAATTGGCACAATTGAATCGTCTTGTGTTAACAGGGCATACGCCAAATGAACTGGCATCACAAATTGACCCTCCTGTTCCGAAGCGTACTTCTGTGCATCTTGCAATACTTCCTGTGATCGCGTTGTAAATTTATTAATATCCATACATCATTTTTACAAATAAATTACAAAAATAACTCTATTCTTGATTGACTGAAGCTCTATCCTCCAACACAACATCGACTTCTTTTTCCTCACCTTTGTGCCAAACTTTCAATGTGACAGTATCGCCAACGCTGTGTTGTGATACAAGTTGTGATAATAATTTATCTTGTGCGATCTTTTCACCATTAATTTCTAAAACAATATCATTTTCCACAATTCCCGCCTCATCTGCTGGTGAGCTAGGCAAAACCGCAAAATCTGCAATGCTACGACCACGTACCACTAGCACACCATAATCTTCATATGGTACATTTAATTCTGCTGCAATTTCTGGCGTCATTGCGACATAACGAATACCCAAAAATGGTCGTGAAATCATTCCATCCTCTTTTACATCTTCAATAAGACGCATGACTTGATTGATTGGAATTGCAAAACCAATACTTTGTGCACCTTGCGCAATAGCAGTATTAATACCAATCACCTTTCCTTCAAGGTCAATAAGTGGTCCACCAGAATTACCAAAGTTAATTGCTGCATCTGTTTGAATAATACCCGTAAGTTGTTCACTATCACCAAAGCCACTTCCTGCTACAATATCTCGCTTCATGCCAGAAATAATTCCACGACTCACAGAATGTGAAAATTCTCCAAGCGAATTACCAATTGCCACAACAGTTTGACCAATTTTAATATTATCAGAATCACCCAAGTCCACGGCGGAAAAACTCTCTCCATCTATTTTAAGTACTGCAAAATCCAAAAATTCATCCCATGCAAGAATTTGTGCTGGATATTCTGCACCCTCTGATGTAATAACTGTATATTCTGCAGTTGCATCTGCAACAACATGACGATTTGTCACAATCATCCCGTCATTTGAAATGAAAAACCCTGTGCCTCCACCAACTTTTTGTTTTTCAAACATTTGCTCTTGTTCTTGCATTTGTTGATCTTGTGGAACACCAAAAAATAAATCCATCGGAGAATTAAATAATTGTTGATACTGTGGTACATCTTTTTTTGCAATAATACTAACAACAGACGGTGTTGTGTTTTCTACAACATCTACAATTGCATCATCTTGAAGTTGTGTTACTTGGTTTACAACTGTTTGTGGCTCTG
>JAOZUJ010000044.1 GCA_029938745.1 Candidatus Moraniibacteriota bacterium | reverse complement strand
CCCATATTTTTGCAAAAAACATCGTGAAACCCAAAAGCACCATTGATGTAATCGAGATTACAACAATCGTTTCTACTAGGGTAAACCCTTTTTTTGTTTTTGTCATAATGTGCATTACAAAATTTACGTACTTGGAACTAATTCAACATCTTTAGTCTGTAATTTATCTGGCTTAACAGTAGTCACTCCAATTGCATAATCATAATCCGTACAATCAGTCGTATAAATCACACATCCATCTACGCAAGCATCTCCTATGCAATCATTGTCACAAGTATCAGTATCAGGATCACAATCATCCACACAATCAGGTGCCGTCACTGTAATAGCATAAGTTTCATTACTATCCAATGTTTCATCTGTATCTAGCGTTCCATCTCCATCCAAATCCTCTGTTCCATCTCCCTCAGTATCCATTGTTCCATCCTCATCTATATCCATAGGAAAATACACCATACCATGAACATCTGTTTGTTGCGATTGATCATAATCAGGAGATGTGTTTTCCAATCTCACAGTCACGCACTCAAATGACTCCTCTGTTATTGAATCTGTCACTGACACAAGAGTCCCATTTACAGAATCATCTATTATGATCATCTCACTATCATCAACGCCATCTCCATTGTAATAATCATCATCAAGATTTTTCAGATTACCCATAACCTCCACAGAATCATGTTGTACACTAGAAATTGGATTAAATTTCCATAAAACATACCCACTCTCATCTAATGTAAAATCATATTTTCCAATACTTTTTGTGTATACAGTTGAATCAGCACAATCAGCACTATTATCCGTCCAGTCAGATTCTGCTTCACAATCTGTATTTATATACACTGGATCACTACTTGAATCCAAACCAAGTACATGACCACCCGTAAAAGTGAAATCTATTTCAGTCAACACATTGCCAAAAGGATCTTTTGTAATAATACTAAAATCAGGATCGATGTCTTGTACAATCGTTAGTGTTGTAATCGTTCCCGGCAACACTGAAGCATGCGTGTATGTTGGATATGGTAGTGAGGTGGTAGTTAATATTGTTTCAATATGTTCACTCCCCACTTTATCTACTGATATTTTATATCTATTCATCCCAGTAGGCACATCTTCAAAAAGAACATTACCGTTTGAATCAGTATCTATATCTACCGTTGATTCACTACCCGTCAAATCATCAATTTCCACATTTGTACCACTTACTGCATCACCGTTTGAATCAACCACATTCACTGATAACATGCCATTCTCTATTGCAGCCTCACTCCCTGATGGTGGCACAAAAAATGATGTTAATGAAATACTTTTACTTGTATTTGATGCGTCAGACATTCCATCACCCCACAAAATTGTAATATTTACACGCTTGTAATCATTTGGAACAGTATCACCTGCACCATTCTCACCATCCTCTGCATCATCAACATAGTAAATCTCTGTGAGAATACGATACGTAGAACCATTTACAGTTTTGCTAATATCATAATCCAATCCTGTACCCGACTCACTTGAAACTACGCTACCGCTTGGTGGACTTGTTGCAGGATCCAAAATAATATCTTCATACGGCGTGTTACGTAAAATTTCCATCTCTGCTGTTGCAAGTTCAACTGCTGCTGTGCGATATTTTGTCTCCAATGAATAATGTGTCAAAAGCATGTACGTCTTGTAAAAAGTCATCACAGTAATACTAAAAATAAAAAGTAGTACCAGACTTTCTATAAGCGTAAATCCTCTTTGATTTTTGTTTTTCATAAACATATTAAATATTTTCAAGTACACTATACATCGGCGTAAGCATCGCAACTGCAAAAAATCCAACAGCAGCACCAATGACCAACATCAAGACTGGTTCAATAATTGATGAAAGGTTTTTTGTGATCTGATTTACCTCTTCTTCATAAAATTCAGCAAGCTTTCCCATCATATCTTCTGTTTTACCCGTTTCTTCTCCCACTTTGATCATTTGTGCAAAAATGACTGGAAAGATCTTTGGATATTCTGAAATAACACTTGAAAGATTAACGCCACGCTGGATCTTACTGCGACTTTCCATAATTGCATCTTTGAAAAAAGTATTAGTAAGTGTATTTGCCACAATGTTAAGAGCATCTACAACTGACACACCACTGTGCAATAATGAACTATAGATTCGTGCAAATCGTGCACAGTTTACTTTGATAACAATATTTTTAATAATTGGTAACTTAAGAAGTACAAAACTTATTATTTTTTTACCAATATCCGTAGAAGTTAAAACCTTCATACCCACTACAATACCAAACAAACCAACTGTGATAAGAATATAATGATTTTGCAATGCATCAGAGAGTTTAATCACAAACTGTGTTGTTGCTGGTAATTCTACTTCCATATCACCAAATACACCTAAAATCTGTGGCAAAATATATGTAAGCATGATCACACCAACAATCATCATCGCAAATACAATAACAGCCGGATAGATCATTGCACCACGCACTTTTGATTTGAGCTCATGTTCCTTTTCCATTTGCACCGTAATAATATTCAGAGATTCATCAAGCGTTCCACCAATCTCTCCAACGCGTACCATATTCACGAACAGATCATTAAATATTGCTGGATATTTTGCTAATGAATCGCTAAATGTTACACCTTTTTGCACGTCTTTATAAATATCTTCCAACACTGCCCGAAAATGTTTATTCTGCGTTTGCACACTAAGATTTGATAGAGAACGCGCAATTGTCAAACCAGACGAAATCATAACACTTAGATTACGCGTAAAAAATAATTTGTCTTTTAAGCTCACACCACTCAAACGATCCATGATCTTAATATGTATTTTTTTCTCTTTATTTTCTACGTGTTCTATGGACGTCACAATAAAGCCATCACCTCGCAATTGCTTTGCAAGATCTCGCTCATTGACTGCATCCATTTCCCCACTCCGTGGCGTTCCAGACACATTTTTTGCTGTATATAAATATTTTGACATGTTTTTGTTTTAATATAACTCAATTATACACTATTCTTGTGTTACACGCATAACTTCTTCGACACTTGTAAATCCTTGCACAACTTTAAAAAATCCATCTTCTACCATTGTTACCATACCGTCCTCACGTGCTTTACGCTCCATCGCATCTGACGTTGCATTTTGTGTAATTAATTTTTCAATTTCTTCAGTAATATCAAAAACCTCATAAATACCACCACGTCCTTTATATCCTGTGCCATTACATTGTGAACAGCCTCCCGGTCTAAATAATTCAACATCTGTCCACTTTGTGCCACTTTTCAAAGCATCCATTCTATATAATGTCTCCAATATTGCATTAACCTCATAATTTTTTGATAATGTTTCTACTTCTTTTGCATTTAATTTATATGCTTCTCTACATTCCACACACAAACGACGTACAAGTCGTTGCGCTATGATAATATTTGTTGTTGATGCAATCAGAAATGGCTCTACGCCCATATCAACCATGCGAGGAATTGCTCCAGCAGCAGAGTTTGTATGCAATGTTGAAAGTACTAAGTGACCTGTCATAGCAGCATGGATTGCAATTTCCAGCGTCTCCTTATCGCGAATCTCACCAACCATGATAATATCAGGATCTTGACGCAATAACGAGCGAAGTCCCGCGGCAAATGTCATACCAATTTTTGATATTACCTGTGTTTGATTGATGCTATCCATACGGTACTCCACAGGATCTTCAATCGTAGAAATATTCACTTCTGGTGAGTTTAGAATATCAACCACAGTATAAAGTGTCGTTGTTTTACCAGAACCAGTCGGACCAGTCACGAGCACCATGCCATTTGGCTTACGGATTTCTCTTTGAATTGCCTCAAGTGCTTCACCATGCAATCCCATTTTTTCTAATGTTAAACCAGTTGCTGATTCATCCAAAAGACGCATAACAACTTTTTCACCATCAAAAACTGGGAGAATGCTTACACGAAATGAAATCTTATACTCATCACTCTCCATCTTAAACCGACCATCTTGTGGCAATCGATGTTCATCCAATTTCAGATTAGAAAGAACTTTTATACGTGCAATAATTCCAGACAGAGCAGTTCTTGGCAATGTCATTGCTTGACGTAAAATACCATCAATACGATAACGCACGATTACATTTTTTTCCTGTGGTTCAATATGAATATCGGAAGCACCATCAAGTATTGCATGTTTGACTAAAGTATCTACAATTCGCACTATTGGCAAGTCCTCAGCCATTTTTACTAGATCATCTTCTTGATTTTGTTCACCATCACCATCACTATCGCTATCATCTAACATCTCTCCAAACTCCACTTTCAAACTTTTTGTATATTGTTTCAGTGCTGTTTGAATACTATCAACTGTTGTCACATACGGCATAATGTCAAAATCTGTCTTTTTTTTCAAAAAATCGATCATCTGTAGATCTTCTGGATCTTTCATTGCAACTTTCAATGTATCGCCTTCTTTACCAAATGCAATTACTTGTGATTTTTTTGCAACTTGCTCTGGTATAAGATTAAGTATATCACCAGAAATTGTTTCTTTTGTAAGGTCAACAAACGGATACCCCAAAACAGCTGCTATGCTTTTTACACATGTGATTTCATCAAGAATATTTTCTTCAATTAAGAGTTCACAAAGTTGTTTATTATCCCTCTGGGCATGCACAAAAATAGGAGCAATTTTTTGCTCATCAAGAATTTTATTCTCTATAAGATAATCGTATAACTGTGAATTTTCTATTTTCATATTCTTTGGTTTTTGTATTCCTCGTCATTATAACATCAAACATCAAAGAGGCCAAACGACTAATGTGATCCATCGCACACTTAAACACACATGTCTTTGCGAGCAACCGTAACATTATATGCGCCAAAGTGAAGCAATCCTCATCATCCAATTTTCAATTAACCTTTATTCAATGAATATTCATTGCAAAGACAAATACTTTTGTAGCTGTCCTCGCGTTACAAATACATGACGAACACAAGGTCACGCCACTACAGTGGGTAATGATTGGGAAATAATATTATATGTATTGCAAAATTAATGAGATTGCTTCGCGGATCATGACGATTATCACTTCTGCTCGCAAAGACATGTTTGAGGTGTGAGTAATTATATATTAGTAATCACAAAAAAGTGAATTCTTACGAATTCACTTTTTTCCTGTTCTCTTATTTTCAAAACTTACAAACTACATCATCCCACCCATTCCTGGCATTCCTCCGCCCATACCGCCCATCGCAGCAGCTGCAGCTGCGGCATCAGCACCATCATTTTCACTTGGCTTATCTGTAATTACAACTTCTGTTGTAAGTAGCATTGACGCCACAGAAACAGCGTTTTCAATTGCAGTACGTGTAACTTTCAATGGATCAATAATTCCAGACTTGATCATATTGTCTTCATATTTATCATCAAGTGCATTGTATCCAAAGTTTTTTCCCTTACTTTCAATAACAGTATTAAGAACTACTGCTGAATCACGCTCTCCTGCATTTGCAGCAATTTGTTTGAGCGGTGCAGAAAGTGCATTAAGTAAAGTTTTGTAACCTGCGCGAAATTCGTTATTTGCTTTTTCATCAATTTTTATAGAATCTGAAGCCTTTACAAGCGCAGTCCCACCACCAGCTACAACACCTTCTTCAACCGCTGCTTTTGTTGCAGCAAGAGCATCTTCTAGCTTATGACGAACATATCCCATTTCAGTTTCTGTCGCAGCTCCTGCTCGTATCACAGCAACACCACCAGATAATTTAGCAACACGTTTTTGTAATTTTTCTTGTTCATAACTCGAATCTTCAGCATCAATTTGACGTATAATTTGTTCTGTGCGTTCTTTAATTGCTTTTTTTGTACCACGACCATCCACAATTGTTGTATTATCATTTGTTGATACAACTTTAGCAGCAGACCCAAGTACATCCAAGTCAACATTTTCCATTGTCATTCCCTTCTCTTCTACAATCACAGTCGCACCAGTAACAACTGCAATATCATCAAGCACGTCTTTTCGTGTGTCACCAAATTCCGGCGCCTTAACTGCAAGTACATTCATTGTTCCACGCAACTTATTTACAACCAAAGTTGCAAGTGCTTCACCATCAAGGTCTTCACAGATAATAACAAGATCTTTTTTCCCACTCTGTGCAATTTTTTCCAATAATGGCAAGATATCATTGATTGCAGATATTTTTTTATCTGTAATAAGTATTGCTGGCTCTTTGATTTCTGCTTTACGCGACTCTGCATCCGTGATCATATATGGTGATACATATCCTTTATCAAATTGCATACCTTCCACAATATCATGAGATAAACCAACTGTTTGTGACTCTTCTACAGTAATCACGCCATCTTTTCCAACCTGATCCATCACATCAGCGATCATATTACCCATCTCTGCATTTTCAGCACTAATTGTTGCAACTTGTGCAATTTCTTCTTTTGATACAACACGCTTTGAATTGTCTTGCAAAACTGCAACAACGTCATTTTTTGCTGCCTCCAATCCCTTTCGAATTCCAACAGGATTAATTCCCGTTTCCACAAATTTCATTCCTTCGCTTACAATTGCTTGCATCATAATAGTTGACGTTGTTGTTCCGTCTCCTGCTGCATCATTTGTTTTATCAGCAACCTCCTTGATAAGCTCTGCACCAATATTTTCAAATTTATCTTCAAGTTCAATTTCTTTTGCGATTGCTACACCATCATTTGTCACAGTCGGTGCACCAAATCCTTTATCTAAAACAACATTGCGCCCCTTCGGACCAATTGTTGTTTTTACTGCGTTTGCGACAATATCAATTCCTGCTACAACTTTTTTACGAGCATCAGTTCCAAATTCTATTTGCTTTGACATATTTTTATAAAAAATAATTTACTTAAGTAATAATTATATCATTTCGACTGGAGCGTAGCGGAACGGAGAAATCTCACATCCAATAGTTTTAAGATCTCTCAACTATGTTTCACTTCGCTCGAGATGACATTGTATAAATTAGCAATCTAAAAGAGAGAGTGCTAATTATCTCCCTATTGTACAAAAATCAAAATATTTGTCAATGTTCTATACTTTAAATTCAACCACGTCGCCATCTTGCATAATGTAATCTTTTCCAACTGTTTGTAATTCACCACTGTCACGTGCCGCGCTCCAACTGCCTGCATCAAGTAATTTTTGCCAATTCACCACGTCTGCACGGATGAATTGATCTTTGAAATCATTATGAATTGCTGCACCTGCCTCTGGCGCAGTTGAACCCCGCTTGATAGTCCACGCACGTGTTTCTGCTTCTCCTGTTGTAAGAAATGTTTGTAATCCTAGTAAATCAAATGCTTCTATTATAACATCGCCCAGATGTGATTCCATTCCCATTTCTACAGCATCCTGTGTACTCATTTCCATTAATTCTTCTTCAATTTTTACATCCAATTTTACATGTGGCCTCTGCTCTAATGCATCATCCAATTTCTCTTCTGTATTTGACACATTGTAAATATACATAATTGGCTTCATTGTCAGTAAGCTCATTTCCATTATGATATTTTTACTTGGCTCATGTGTAAAATCTATTTTAATTGTACGTGCAAGCACACCATCATCAAGCGCTGTTTTTATTTTTTGTACCAATTCCATTTGACTTATAGCATCTTTATCCTCACTACGCACCAATTTTTCCAAACGCGCAATTGTTTTATCCACAGTAACCATATCAGCAAGCATGAGTTCTGTTTCAATAATTTCAATATCTCGCATAGGATCCACGCTATTATGCACATGTGTAATGTCATCATTATTAAAAACACGTACAACTTGTGCAATTGCATCAACTTCTCGAATATTTGTCAAAAACTTATTTCCCAGCCCTTCGCCTTCTGATGCACCCTTTACCAATCCTGCAATATCCACAAACTCTACCACCGTCGGAATAATCTTTTGTGTTTGTGACATTTTTGCAAGCTTTTGTAGCCTCTCATCTGGAACTTCCACAACACCAACATTTGGTTCAATTGTGCAAAATGGATAATTATTAATATCCACTGGATTATTTGTTAATGCTTTGAATAATGTTGATTTTCCCACATTTGGCAAACCAACAATGCCTACTTGTAA
>JAOZUJ010000129.1 GCA_029938745.1 Candidatus Moraniibacteriota bacterium | reverse complement strand
GTGGCAAACTCACATCTACAATTTCCGCACCAAGTTCTTTGTATTTTTCCACAGCAGTCATAAATACCTCTTTTACATTGTCATCCAAACCGTCTTCAAGATATTCCTTGGGAATTCCAATCTTTGCATCTTTTATATCCCCCACACAATAATCCTCATATGGCTTATCGCCACTTTTTGCACTAGTTGCATCATGTTTATCTTCACCTGCAATACGACTAAGAACGATTGCTGCATCCTCTACTGTCTTTGTCACAGGTCCTACCTGATCAAGACTTGAGCCCATCGCAACAACACCATAACGCGACACTCTGCCATATGTTGGCTTCAAACCAACAACCCCACAAAAACTTGATGGTTGACGAATAGAGCCTCCCGTATCTGTGCCAAGTGCCCACACAACTTCATCAGAAGCAACTGCCACCACGCTACCACCACTTGAACCTCCTGGAACACGACTCGTATCAACTGGATTTTTACTCGGACCAAACGCACTATTTTCTGTGCTACCGCCACATGCAAATTCATCAAGATTTGTTTTTCCAATCAGCACTGCATCATTTTTTCCAATACACTTAGCAACTGTTGCGTCATATGGCGCGATATAATTTTCCAATATTTTTGACGCTGCCGTTGTTCGCACACCTGTCACACAAATATTATCTTTGAGCGCACACGGCAATCCTGCAAGCAAATCAATTTTTTCACCTTTTTTAATTTTTTCATCAACTTTTTGTGCTTGTTCCAAAGCCAGTTCCTTTGTCACAGTTAAAAATGCATGCAACTCATTATCTTTCTGCTCAATCATATCAAAAGAATCCTCTGCAAGTTTTTGCGCTGTTACTTCTCCGTTTAATAATTTTTCATGTAAATCTCGAATCATAGTAATTGTCGTCATTGCGAGGAGCATTTAGCGACGTGGCAATCTCAAAAAAATCACTGCATCACAAAACATTTCTCCTTATAATGTTTTTATTATCAAATATTTATAAAACACTCTTTACTTTGATGTAACCATCTTTCTTTTGTGGTACATTATCCATGATCATTTTTTTGCCTTCCTCTGACATCTCATCTTCTGCATCTTTTCGATAAACATTTGTCACACCTGTGATATGTCCAATTTCCTCCACACCATCTGTGTCCACTTCTTGTAATTTGTCAAAATATTGCAATACAGATGACATATCTTTTTGATACGAAATTATTTCTTCATCTGTCACACCAATACGTGCCAATAGCGCAATATCACGCACATCATCTTTTGTTAATTCCATAATTTTTTATACTTAAAATTATCATACACATTACTACTGTACTTGTTTTTTACAATGTATTCATTACATCACTACCCTCCAAGCTTTGCAACACATCTTGCAATGCATCAAGTTCTTCATCACCAATTTCAATTTGCATTCCATCAATATCAAGTTGCATATTTGGCATACTATCAAAATCAGTATCATAATTACTATAATCATCATATTCACTGCCCTCCTGCATGATACTCTCAATATCCCCAAAAAGATCTGGAGTCTCCTCCGCTGCACTAAATAAACCAAAAAGAGTCGCACTAATAATTGCAAAAAATATAACCATAATTACAATAACAACAAACATCATAAACGCCCATGCTATATATGCAAGCACAACAGCAACAGTATTTGGTCCTTTGAGTGGATTTTTATACACGACAGTTGAACTTGCAATAAAGTCATGAAGTCCTTGTTTTTTCTTTGTAAATGCCGCAACAATATACCCTATACCAAACACGAGACTGGACATAAATTTACCAACCGTTTCACGTAACGTCACTTTGCCAAGTGTTAATTTACTCGCACCATCATCTGCGACAACTTTTACTCCAATTGCCATTTTCCCTAGTGTTGCCTGATACTTGTTCGTCATAAAAATAAAATATCCCCACACAATTGCAAGCCCAATTAAACTTGCAATCATTTGTCCAAGTGCTGACAAAAAACTTGACCCAATAAATGCTGTCATCATACTGATGATCACAGAAATTGGCATGCCAATGATCATTATCAAAAAACCAACAATAAATCCATCAATGATATGTCCAGCGCCACGCACCCAAAATCCACTATAACGAATATCAGACGCTGATGCCTGCGCTGTCTCCTGTGGTTGCACTGGAGATTCTTCCACGATCTTTTTTTCTTCTACAATAGGCTTTTGCGCCACTTGTGCATCTGGTGTAGATTTTTTTTCTTCTGTCATAAATTATATCATTAAAAGTTACAAAAAAATTATTCATACTATACTCACATTATATGTTATTATAATGCTTTATACAACTCATCTTTTT
>JAOZUJ010000043.1 GCA_029938745.1 Candidatus Moraniibacteriota bacterium | reverse complement strand
GGCTGGTGTACTGAATTGAGGGATTGTGGAAACAATCCAATCATTTTATTTTTTAATGTTCGATATTCTTTGATTGTTGCCATACCATTAATTACAATCACAACAATTTTACCATCCAAATCTTCGCCATATTCATGTTTTTTAAAAACCACGTAATCACCATCATTGATGTCAGCTTTATTCATTGAATCCCCCAATGCTTTAACCGCAAATAATTGTACTGGTTTTTCTTTTTTAAAAAGACTTTTTGATACTTGCAAATATCCTTCTACAGTATCATCAGCAAAAGCTAAGGCTTCCCCACATGATGCTAAACCAAAAACCGGAACAGTAAAAATATTTTTAAGATTAGAAAAATCTTCATTTTTTACAAGATAAATCTTTTTTTTATCATCTCTCTTGATCAGTCCTTTTTTTTCTAGAGCTTCTATTACCTGTACTGTGCCCTTGAGTACACCAACATCATGTCCTTCTTCCTTCAATATATTATGTATTCTATAAGCAGTCGGATTCTCAAATTCCTGATCAATACTTATACGAATTGTTTCTAAAACTAAGTTTTGTTTCCTGGTTAACTCTTTTGTTTTTTTCATTTTTATCTTATTAGTTATTTATAGTGATACTATATCACTACAGAGTATCACTGTCAACTATGCTACCTATAAACAACTTGTTTTGTAATAAACGCCAACAATACATCATTGCGCTAAAAATTCTCTCCCACTTGACTGATTCTTAAATATTATATAATATATCAATGTAAATTGATATATACAAAATATGAAATGTTGTAAAAATGATGCTCAAAAAATACAGAAGTCATTGGATTTCCTCAAAGTTATAAACGAATCAAATCGTCTCAAGATCCTTTGTCTTTTAAAAAAAGACTCTTTGTGTGCATGTGACATTTGGACAGCTCTCGGCATTCCTCAAAATCTTGCATCGCACCACCTACGAATATTACAAGAATTTGATCTTATTGACTCACAGAGAGATGGTCGTAAAATAATTTATTCATCCAATAGAAAAATAATAATGAAACACACATCAGCACTCCATCAATTTTTAATTACAGATCTATAACAAATGGATGTTTTTTACCCTTACGAGCTATTTGCACACTGGCTCACATTCTCAATATTTCATATAACAAGAGATTCGTTTTTAAGTGAATCTGTTATATTTTTTATTTATGACACACTAAAAATACTTACATTGATGATACTTATCACACATGTGATGAGTACAATACGATATTATTTGCCTATAGAGAAAATACGTACCATCTTAACAACAAAAAAACTATATGGATTCGACTATTTTCTTGCAACAATATTTGGCGCATTAACACCCTTCTGTTCTTGCTCGTCCGTGCCACTGTTTGTTGGATTTTTACAAGCACGTATTCCGCTTGGCGTCGCATTTGCCTTTATGGTTACGTCACCACTCATCAATGAAGTTGCCATCGCTTTATTTATTGGCATATTTGGATGGCATATTACATTTTTATATATCTTTTTTGGCATTGTTATTGGCATGATAAGTGGATTTGTTTTAGACAAATTAAAAATGGAAAAATATGTTGAAAGTTTTGTGTGGGAAGAATACGTCACAGCACCAAAATCTGAAGATAAAAAACCATTCTTAGAAATATTCCCACAAATTTCAAAGGAAGCCTTCATGATCATCAAAGAAGTGTTACCATACATCATTATCGGTGTTGGTATTGGTGCATTTATCCACGGATATGTTCCTGATAACTTTTTTGAAACATACTTAGAAAAAACTGGTTTATGGGGCGTCCCCATAGCAACAATTTTGGCTGTACCGCTATATACAAACGCAAGTGGCATCATACCCGTTATTCAATCATTAATCGTAAAAGGCGTGCCCATAGGTACAGCACTTGCTTTTATGATGGCAGCTGTTGGACTATCACTACCAGAAGCGCTAATACTCAAAAAAATCCTAAAGTGGCCCCTATTACTCACCTTTTTTGGCATTGTAACAGTAGGCATTATTGCTATTGGCTACATATTTAATTTTCTATTTTAAGCATGGCATCTCCCGTGCACACTACTATCAGTCTTTTTGTGTTTGATATGCATACCAGAACACCGTAAAGAAACCTAATTTGTAACAAACTCCAATAATTCATTACTGCTATAAAAATTTCGATTTGCCTTTTTTATGAGTAATTCTCTTTGTACATTTTCCCAAAAGCCCCAAAAGAATTCTGTGAAATCGTAGAGTTTTTGTCTTTGAAATTATATTTCCTAGTGCTTTTTATAATAAAATCGCGTTTTTCGTTTTTCACAAGTCATCAAAATATATATCATAAACAACTCTTTTTCAAGAGTTGTTTATGATTTCATTTTTTATAGCTTGCTAAAAATATTTCATAATTCAAATCTATAGTGCATGTTCATCACCGCCAAGCTCTGCTGTAATACAATATTGATCTCCATTCATCTCTAAATTGCTTGCACAAAGTATGTAACTACACCCATTAAAAGAACATCCTTGTATTGTTCCATTAACTTCATAATTATATCGATAAAGTGAGCTATTTATTGGATCTACTGGCAATTCCGCAATATAACCCTCATTCACCAATACCTGCAAATCACTATTTGCACTCCATCCATCTCCCTCACCGCAGCCCTCAGATCCAAAGACACCTGTAGAACAGTCATAATATGCTGTTTCTGGTTGTGTATACGAGCCATGTTGTGCATAGTGTTTCTTGAGTGCAATAGCAATAGCCTGTAAATCAGTTTTTCGTTGATTATCTCGCACACCTTTTGTGTTACTACTATAGATAATGTCATGATCTAATGAATTACGATAACCCTCAAAAGATTGAAATGTAAAATCCATATATCTTTCATCGGCATTAATACGTTGGTAGCCATAAATATCATATGCTGAATTATCCCAATCAATACATTCCCCGACAGTTGGCTCAAGAGCCCTGCCATATTCATCCCTTGATGCTCTTACTTGATTTAGAAACCACGGGTTGCTTGCATTACATGCATTTCCATTCATTTCCGAGCCACCACTACCATTAATATAATATGCAACACCATGTTTATCATTATAACGCACATATGCATGCACATGACCAGTCAGTACAACATCAATACCCATACCATACCAATCCCAATTCATGATTTGATCTTCAGCATTTGTATTTTCAAAATTTGGATAATGAAATACAACCACCTTCCACACAGATGTGCTTTCTTGTAATTTTTGCTTTAACCATTCTTTTTGAACATCTAGCTCTGGTGCTGCAAGCGTACTCCCATCATAACGTATAGAAAAATATTCTTTATTTGGATCTAAAAAGAAAAAATGTATTGGTCCTTTTTTTATATCATAATACCTTTTTTTATATCCATTACTATCACCAGTTCGATTATAATACGTGAAAATATTATCATAAATAGATCCATCACTATCCCCATAATATTCATGGTTGCCAATTGCATTCCACAAAAGTTGTGCATCACGATATTCTGCTAATGGCGCTACTTGAGCCAAAGAGTTAGATGTACGATTTGTTGTTCCAGGATATCTATACGGATCATAAATATCTCCTGTACTAATCATAAATTGCGCGAGTGATGATGGCAAAGACTTGGGAGAACCTACTCCCCATGAATTTCTGATCTGATCTATAACCAACTGTAATCGCGAACCAACATCCTCTGCATCTGAACGAGAATCACCAATTACAACAAATTTCATGAGATTTTGTGCACTTGTTTTTGTGCATTCGTTAAATTGATATGTGCCAGATAATACACCATTGCTACACACTCGACTTTGTTTGTAATTATTACATGTTGTAGATTGAAATGAGGACACCCACCGTGTCGAATAAAAATCATGCGAGCTACCATTAGGCACGGTAATCCCATTAATATAACAATCTTTTGGTTGCTGTGCCACGGTACATGTACTATATTGATATTCATTATCACCAGATAATGTGCCATTATTACATGTTCTGACTTGTTCATGACTATCACATGTTTGATCATGTGCTACAGATATGATATTAAAGAAATCATGTGAATTACCGTGAAGTACAGTAATGCCATCTAATACACAAGAATCAAAAGCACCACACCACGTAACATCTAAATTTTCAGCATGACGCAATGTTAATAATGCATCAACAGAACTTGTAACATCATCACAATTCACATCACCAGTTGAATCACCACTCCATGCAGTACTAGACATATCCAAATCAACAGATTTTTGAAGTATTAATGAAGCATCTGCAGAATTAATATACTCATCACTGTTTACGTCTGCCAAAGCAGCGCTTACATCAGTAGACACAAATAAAAATACAATAAAAATATTTACCAGAAATATTGTACATGTATATAATAATTTCATAATTTTGTAGCCATTAATTGAATTAGGATTTTAAAGATTCTTTGCATGTTATAGTAACATTTCTAATAAACATTCACCGTCATATATCTAATCGTCTTATTTCCTGCCTTATCATATACTTTAATACGTACGCTATGTTCTCCTTTTGCCGTGTTTGCTGGAATAATGAAATCCTGTCGTCTTTCTTCTCCTTTTTGCACGTTTTTCAGTTTATACTTATATTTTTTACCATCCCAATAAATATATGTTTTTTTCAATTTGTGATTGTCTTTCAAATTCCACCATAAGACCGTACCTGATCGTTTATTAAGATAATCTGGTATTTCAATTATTGGATCTTCTGTGTCTATGCGAATTTTATAGGACTTTGAATCAACTTCATTTCCATTTTTATTATAGAATTTTAATTTATATTTTTCATTTGAATTCTTTTTTGCCTTATACTTTATTTTCCACTCACCATCACTTTTGATATTTTCTTTTTCTTCCTCATCTCCATCAACGTACAATTTTACTGTGCCACCTACTAAACTTTTTTCTACTCCTTCAAAAATTAATTCTCTTTTTTTAACATAATTACTTGATTTACTACTTAATTCATATTTATTATTATTTTGTTTAAATACAATATCTGATATTTGAGTAAATACATTATCACCTTCTTCGGGTTCATCACATGATTCCTCTTTGCACATATTACTACACCAAAACCCACCTGCATCATCACACGTTGTTGCATTTGTGCAAAGATCATAATGATTTGCATCACATACTGGTACACTTTTTTCAACAGTAAAATCATTAACATCTAATACACTTGATGCGTTGCTCAGAGCATCTGTGACAATGATCGTACAGTTTGTGTATATACCATTCTCAAGTGCATTGAATGTGATCGTATTATCTCCTTCTGTTGCGTCTGTTGTTGTGCTTGCACAATCTCCACCATATGCAATTGTTCCTGCTTCTGTTGTATTGAAAGTATAGCTTGGCGTTGTATCACTTGTTGGACTTGAGATTGGTGTAACTTGTGTAAGAGTTGGTGGTGTTGCGTCTATTGTAAATGGTGTGATGTTAAGAGTATTTGATGTTTGAGCTTCGCCATAAACAAAAACAGATAGGGTGCAATCATCGTATGTGCCATCTGGCATTGCAGAACTTGCAGTTGCAGAATTACCTCCAGCTCCAACACCATCAGGTGTTTCCGCAAAATATCCATCACATGCACCACCCCAATCTGCTGTTGCTGTACCTGTAAGGTTTGTCGCAGTGTAAACATATGTTGGTGTATTATCATTTGTTGGTGTTACTACTGGTGTCGTTTCTGTGATCGTAAGCACTGTTGTATCAACAGTAAAATCATTAACATCTAATACACTTGATGCGTTGCTCAGAGCATCTGTGACAATGATCGTACAGTTTGTGTATATACCATTCTCAAGTGCATTGAATGTGATCGTATTATCTCCTTCTGTTGCGTCTGTTGTTGTGCTTGCACAATCTCCACCATATGCAATTGTTCCTGCTTCTGTTGTATTGAAAGTATAGCTTGGCGTTGTATCACTTGTTGGACTTGAGATTGGTGTAACTTGTGTAAGAGTTGGTGGTGTTGCGTCTATTGTAATGACACCATTGGTAACAGTACCAACACCCATGGAGTAGCCAAGTGCATCCGATAATTCGTTTACTCGCACAATTAAGGCTGTATTTCCAGAAGTGGCAGAAAGTATTGTTTTAGCATGAATGGTTATAAGATGAACATCTGAACCATTGGCATAGTCTGAAGATGTTATCCCTGCAAAACGATAATGCCCATTCGTGATATCATCTGCATTCGAAACAACCATATAACCTGTCGTATCAGTACCATTTTCTAAGCCATTATTACCCTGTGTTATATCAACACTGATTTGTGACGGATCAAAATCAAAATACATATTAAAAGCACCAACATCTTTTCCTCCAGTATCTAAATGAATTTCAATATCAAAATTCTGATTTAATCTCATTGTTTGATTTGCTGGAATAATCCAAGTATCTCCTTCAACTGCAAAAACACTAGCAGAACAACTAACTTCCACCAAAAATACAACAATACTAATTGCAAATATATATATAGCCCTTTTTGTCATAATTTATTTTTTATTTTGGTTATTCCAAATTTATTATATTTCTCTCAAAACAAATACTTGGTTATTATAACACATACCTATATGATAAAAAAACAAAATCAACAAAAAGGCCTTAATTTACAATAAATTCCAACAGTGCATTGCTACTATAAAAATTGCGATTTGCTTTTTTTATAAGTAATTCTCTCTGTACATTTTCCCAAAAGCCCCAAAACTCATCTGCTACACCACTCTTTTTGATTAAATAGTCACTATTACCATCTCCTACACAAATTACTTTTTTATCTGGATGTTTAGATTTGATATTTTTTGTTACTACAACCTTACCATCACTCTTGGCAAGTTGATTATTTTCATCAAACCCCACCACACAATTCTCACTTTTGATAAATTCATTGGCAAATGTTGCATCCCGCGCAACGCCCAACTCACGAGCAACGATATTAACACTGTCCACAAAACCACCAGACACAATAAACACGCTTCCACCAGCATGTTGAATAAATTTAATAATCTCCTTAAAATTAAAGTCAATATGTTTTGGTAAAATTTCATTATTATACACATCAAGATGCGCTTGTGAAATTTGTACAGTGTCAAATCGCCTCGTCAGTGACTCTTGAAAATTAATTTGCCCATTCATCCCTAAGTCAGTAATTTTTTTTACACCCTCGATCATTAATTCCTTATTCACCTTGTCATCACACTGACTCTCATCATTGATAGCAATCTCAATAACATCATCCAACATCTCCGTCTTCACTAAAGTAGAATCAGTATCAAATATAAAAATTGTATCTTTTAAATTTTTCATGTATATGTTTTAGTAATATTTCTTTATATATTCTTTAATCCTGTGTTTATCCTCATTTGCCTTATTTCCTTTGAAATATATCTCAATAAATTCTATCGTTTCTATCGTCTTTGTATCAATGTGATATGCATAAATTACTCTAAAAAACTTCCCTTTTGTTGCGTCACAATGCATACGCACTTTATAAATTTCTATACGTTCATTTTGATACAACAAATTCCAATGTTTCGTTCCATTCCCCTGTGGACACTCCGTCAAATAAAGCTTTTTTAACTGTGCAAAATCTTTCTTTAATGTTTTATATTTTTTTGATAGTTTTTTTAATTCTCTTTTACATTCTTTCGTCTCTTCAAAAGTTATCATACATCACAAAAATTAAAGCTCATCATACTCTCGTACAGAAAGTTCATCATTACGATAAAAAACACCGTTATATTCTACGACCTCGCCCATCTTCGCCACCTTCCATGGCATATCTTCATGCGATAGATCCGAAAGCTCTTTGGCGCTCTTATCAGACAATCGATCAAGCTCCCAATCAATATGCTTGATCTCTCGTGAAGATAAAACTGTTATATCATTTTCATACGTAGGGTTAAGAAAATATTTTTTTTGTTCTCTATTATAATATTTTGACCGAACCTCTTCAATCTCATCATTCTTTTTCATTTCCTTGATCATCTTGGTAAACATTATTGGCGTTGGTCCATAATGATTCTTGATATACGTTGCACCCATCAATTGCTCTTCATATTTTTCATAATAATCAAAATCAATGAAATACAATAATTTATAAATCGCAGTCATGCCGATATTTGGCTTTCCGCCCACTTGTTGCAAAATATACGCTAAAACGGCCTTAAATTTCTTTTGATTTTCAATCGGTACAGAAATACGCATTTCCTCTTTTTTATTTTTTGTACTCTTTTTTTCTTCTTCAAAAATAATTTCTATATCTTCTTTTTCCTTACCAATCAAAAAATTATT
>JAOZUJ010000128.1 GCA_029938745.1 Candidatus Moraniibacteriota bacterium | reverse complement strand
GATTCATATACAATGTCACGTGATTTTGAGATTGTTGATCTTGGTGTTGGGATTGCTGCAGTTGATGAAGATGGTGCTACTCTTGATGGTGTTGTGTTGGGATATTATGAAAATATTGATGATGGTGATGATGATGATGTTGTTGTGACTGAAAAAAAATCAAATACAACTTTTGAGGTGGTGGGCGGAAGCACAATTACATTTACCGCGGATTTATTTCCAGGTTTTCTTAATGATAATGAAATTGTGGCAGGAGAATGTGTTGATGAAACAGAACAGGAATTAGTATATGAATGGACAGTTGACGGTGTGGTGCAGGACTCTATGACAAGCGAGATGATATATGCATTTCCAACTGATGTGGGTGATGTGGATGTGACAGTAGATATAATATCAAGTATGTGTTTGGAGGATAGGAAGGTCCATAATGATGTTTATGGTGCGACACTTTTTGATACATCGTCCAAAAAAGCAAATGACACAATACAAATAAAAGTAGTAGATAGTGATATAACACACAATGGCATAAAAGGATTCTTTGCTTCGACAGCACATAATGCACCAGAATATCTAATATTCTTACTTAAGATGACATTAATAGTAGGATTAATGCTTTTTGTCACATCATTCACACTTGGTATTGGGGTGCGGGAGTAAAAATATGTTATACTGACTAAATAGAAATATAGATATTTTAAGTATGCATAACTTTATTAAAACAACATTTTTCATACTCATTACGCTACTCGTGTTTGAGCCACTTGTGCTTTATGCAAGTTATGCTTCTGATGCACGCGATGGTGTAAATGACTTTTTGGAAAGTGATCTAAATATCAACGTATCAGATAGCTTAAAACCATTAACAGAAGGTCTAAATGCAACAGATAGAAAAGGAACGGTGCCAGAAGTATCAATTCGATTTACAACCACAAACCCAAAAGAAGGTGATGAAATAACTGCAAGTGCAGATGTTTTAGGTCTTTCTAATATTAATGATGCATATTATTATTGGTATCTCAGAGGTCCAAATAGAATTCCTGATCCAGCAACAGTTGCACAGTGGGGTACAGATCATATTGTGGCAGTACAAGCGCAAGCGCTTATATATTTTGATCCCATGACCCTTGATCAGAAGATGAATGGTGGTAATGAAAATGGTGATTTTTTTGATGAATATAGTCAATTAGAAGGACAAGATGATGATGGATTTGAAGCACCGATGGGTGGCGGTAATGGTATTGTGAGAGGGAGCGATGATGAATATACAGATTATTGTTATGTGTATGATGTAGAAGATGGTACTCAGTATGAGATTGCTGAAATGGGCGAGTCATCATCTGGATGTCCAGATGGACATGTGTCACGATGTTTAATGAGGGAAAATACATTAAAATGTCCTACCATTATTGGACTACTTGAATCAGAAACGGAAACAGAAGATAATATTGAAAGCGAATCTTCTTCGTCAACATCAACAACAGAGATTGCTGGAATGAGTGGGTCACGCTTTCGTACTCGTGCAATTTGTGAGGACACAGGAGTTAACACGGTATGTAAAGATGGAAAACTTATGTGTCCAACAGCGGATGGAGATATTGCTACGAGCTATAGTTATGATAGCTATCCTATTGTGCCAACGCCATATTGTGTGCCAAAAGATGAAAAAACGGGACAAATATGGATTGACCCAGATGTTGGAGGGTGTCCTGAGGCGCAGCCAGCACGCATGTTTCATGGAGAATATTGGAATGAGGATGCGTATGGACCTGTACCAGAGGAGCGACCTCGTAATTATGGCTCAGGATGTGTTACTCATATGCGTGCTGGAGATATCTTGAAGCCAGAAGATGTTTGTGATATTGGTGTTTCTAGTGATAATACATGTGATAGAGGTATTCGTTATGTATCAAAATCTACTGGTGATGGTGTATTTGGAATAGAAGAAGAGGCGATGTATCGTCTCAATCCATTAACATCACGCACGACACCACTTGCGCTCAATGATGAGGCATTGGCCGTTGGTTTTGGTATAAAAGACTTTACATGGGAGTATAGGGAAGGAGATGAAATTGGTGTAATAGTGGAGGGAATGGGTGCAGAAGCAACAAAACACGAAGACGCAACATATCAAACAGTATTTGCAATGCTCAGTCCAGGGTGTAAGGGTGTATTTGAAAGTACGGGAGAATATAATGAATTAATAAAAGATAAGGTAATAAATATAAAAACAGGTAAACTGCCAGAAGAAAAATTTAATAAATGTGCCGGTATTAACAATCTATACGTCAAACCAGGAACATCAGAATACGACTCACTAAACGTAGAAATATCATCAGG
>JAOZUJ010000042.1:2828-8566 GCA_029938745.1 Candidatus Moraniibacteriota bacterium | reverse complement strand
ACTGGCACCCATTGATCTCCATTGTAAGCGAGTACTGTTCCTGATTGTGCATTTGTTGTGTTTACATCTTTGAAAAGACTGATAGATGAGAAAAGTGGTGTTGTGTCTATGTCATTTGTTTGTTTTGTATTATCTAAGTTTACAACTGTTGTTGATTTTGTTGTTTGTGTGTTGGTATCTTTATTTGTTTTTTTAGTTTCTTTTTTTTCTACTATAAGACTTGGTATTCCATCCCTATCTTCATCCTGATCATCATCAATTGGTACCTTAAATTGTGAGCTATTTTCTTCTTCCTGTTGTGCTGGTTTATTGAAAGGTTCTGCGTCTTTATCTCCTCCTTTTACTATTTCTACTTTTCTTATGATGTTTTGTGTTATTGTCTCGTTATTGTTCTTTGCATCAAAAAAAGACATCATCCATACGAAGATGACCCCGAGTATAATAAGTACGATTGCCGTTATTGCAAGAGCTTTTGCAGTTTGGGAGATCATATTTTGGATTTATTTTTTGATTTGTTTTTACTTTGTTATTATACCATAGTGATAGTATGATGTACAAGTTTGATTCTTGTTCACCAAAAAGGTCAGTTATGAATATTTTTTTATCACGGCAGAAACACCTCTGATGTACGCTAAAAAATTAAATATCCATTTAAATGGATATTTAATTATGTGTACGTATACACGATTATAAAAATATTGCAAGCGCCCTACTCTTCGTCAACAATAAACCAGTCAAATACCACATCATCTTCTTTTGCATTATCAATTTGTACTTCAAATCCCTTATCAACATCTATACTCACCACCCCAATTGCAACTGGTGCGTGCGGTGTTACCATTACACGACTATTTTCCTTTATGGCACTCGTTTTTACAAAAGTGCTTTTATAATCAATTTGGATTGTTTCGTCATCAACTTCAGATTGTGGAATACAGACACCATCTTGCTTTACTGTTTCAATTTTACAAATCGTATCAACACCTGTCATTGGTGCCTCATCACTATTATTAATTACAAAGCGTCCAGCAATCACCTCATCCGCGATAATGGTTGTTGTATTTATTACACCCTCTAATGTCAAATCTCCCGCATCATCTGTATACACAAGTTTATCCTCATCAAGTACAAGCAAAATACTTGTCATGCTTTGTTGTAATTCATCAATTGCTTTGACTTCTGAATCTATTGCATCAATTTTTTTATTAATAGTATCAATTAAATTTGTTTGAATATCTACATCATTTCGAAGAGACAAAATATTATTTTTATTTGTTACGCTATCATCTTGAACTTTAACAACTGAAGATGTAGTTTGTGCTAGTGTTGATATATTTGTATCTGTCTGTAGTGACAAGTCTCGTGCCTGTTGTGTATTTTGACTTACTTGGATATTTTGTTCTTGGATTGCATTTATTGCTGTTGCAAGAATTGGTCTGTCTGATAACGTAAGATAACCTTGTTGATCTTTTCCAACTGCTTCTGGAATTGCATTGTTTATGTTTTGAGCACTAAATCCATAATACATATTTTCTGTGTCATAGCCTGTTTCATCTTTCCATGTGAAACTAATTGGACTAATGTTCAATAGATCATTTAGTCCTCTATTGAAATTTCCTTGAACATTTTTTAATCTTTCATCTGATGATACTGAGAGGTTTCCACTTGCATCTGTTTGGAGAGTTCCTGCTCCAAATGTTGCAAACCTGACGGTTCCTGTTGTATGGAGCTGTGCTGATGGAGACACACCAATACCAACATTTCCAGTGCTACCAATTGTCATACGATTTGTACCTGCTGTCGCAAATCCGATTTGGTCTGTTGTTAGTCTATACATACCGGTATTTGTATCACCCGTAAATGCATATGCTGGCAAAGCGCTTGTGCCATTTGGTGTTTTAAGTGCTGTTGCAAATGCCGGAATTGTGACACCTGCATTGTTTATGGTCATACGGTTTGCAGCACCTGTTGCAAACCCAATTTGATCTACTGTTGGTCTGTATATTCCCGTATTTGTATCACCGCTAAATGAATACACTGGTGCTGCAGCTGAACCACTACCGCCACGTACATATGTCGGCACAACAGTTCCAATTGTTGCTGTTGTTGCTGAAAGTGCTGGAATCGTGACGCCTGCTGTGTTCACTGTCATACGATTTATACCTGCTGCTGCAAAACCAAGAGAGTTTACTGTCGTACGGTACATCCCTATATCTGCATCAGTGTTAAATGAATATGCTGGCGCAGCAGCTGTTCCAGCTGCACTCGTTCGTACGCGTGTTGGTGTGAAGTTTGTTGTGGAAAGGTTTGTCGCTGTAAGTGTTGGGATTGTGACACCTGCATTACTTACCGTCATACGATTTGCAGCGCCTGTTGCAAACCCGATTTGATCTACTGTTGGTCTGTATATTCCCGTATTTGTATCACCATTAAACGAATAAATTGGTGCGCCCACTGAACCACTGCCCCCACGCACATACGTTGGTACAACAGTTCCAATTGTTGCTGTTGTTCCTGCAAGCGTTGGAATTGTGACACCTGCATTACTTACCGTCATACGATTTGCAGCACCTGTTGCAAACCCGATTTGATCTACTGTTGGTCTGTATATTCCCGTATTTGTATCACCACTAAATGAATATACTGGTGCTCCCACTGAACCACTGCCCCCACGGACATACGATGGAGCAACTGTTGTAAACGTTGCAGTTGTGCCTGCAAGTGTTGGGATTGTAACGCCTGCGGTATTAATTGTCATTTTATTTGATGCATTTGATGCAAAACCAATAGAGTTTGTTGTTGTGCGATACATTCCTGTATCTGGATCAATTGCAAATGCATATGCTGGTGCTGCAACTGTGCCTGTACCTGAGGCAAATCTTGTTGCACTTGTGTTACCGACTACTGTTAATTTTGATGTTGGAGATGTTGTACCGATTCCAACATTTCCTGTTACAGCTGAGAACATGTTATTACCACTTACTGTCCAATCACTGTCTGTGCCACTTCCTGCACTTCCATCATCAGCTGCACATATCCAGCTTGTTCCATTGTATTTTGCGATTTCACCATTTACACATGAAAGTCCTGCAAGAGTGTCAGATCCTGTGAAGGTGATCCAGTCTGTACCAGTAGCTGTTGATGAAAGTACTTGACCAGCAGTTCCTGATTGATTAAGTGAATCATAAATTGCACCGGTTATTCTTGCGTTTCCTTGAACGTGTAATCTTTGTGATGGAGCCGCTGTGCCAAATCCTGTACCAATATAATTAACACTCATTCTATTGATGCCTGCTGTTGAAAAATCAATTTGATCTGCTATTGATCTGTACATACCTGTATTAGTATCACCATTAAATGAATACACTGGTGCTGCAGCTGAGCCACTGCCACCGCGGACATATGTTGGAATCATTGTTGTTGCAGTTGTCGTGGTAGATGAAAGTACTGGGATTATTACTCCTGCGGTATTCACTGTCATACGATTAACACCTGCTGTTGCAAAGTTAATCTGTTCTGCACCGGCACTGTATATTCCTGTATTTGTGTCAGTTGTAAATGAATATGCTGGTGCTGGCGCTGATCCAAGTGAATTTGTTCGTACGCGTGTTGGTGTGAAGTTCGTTGTGGAAAGATTTGTTGTTGCAAGTGTTGGAATCGTGACACCCACAGTATTCACTGTCATGCGATTGACTCCTGCTGTTGCAAGTCCAATTTGATTTACTCCGGCATTGTATATACCTGTGTCTGTATCACCATTAAATGAATAGACTGGAGTTGTCGCTGCGCCACTGCCACCTCGAACATATGTTGGGACCATTGTTGTTGCTGTAGTTGTTGTAGATGAAAGCACTGGAATAGTGACGCCTGCAGTATTTACTGTCATACGATTAACACCTGCTGTTGCAAAATTGATCTGTTCTGCACCGGCACTGTATATACCTGTATTTGTGTCAGTGTTAAATGAATATGCTGGTGCCGTAACTGTTCCAAGTGAACTTGTTCGTACGCGTGTTGGTGTGAAGTTCGTTGTGGAGAGATTTGTTGCTGAGAGATTTGGGATTGTGACACCTACATTGTTCACCGTCATACGATTGACTCCTGCTGTTGCAAAGCCGATTTGATCTGCTGCAATATTGTATATACCTGTATCCGTATCAGTCGCAAATGAATATACTGGTGATGCAACTAATCCACTATTACCACGAATACGTGTTGGGACCATTGTTGCTACAGTTGCTGTTGTAGATGTAAGTGTCGGGATTGTAACGCCTGCTGTGTTCACTGTCATTTTGTTTGCACCATTAGATGCAAAACCAGTACTATCAGCTCCTGCGTAGTACATACCATTTCCAGGATCACCTGCAAATCTATATGCTGGTGCTGCTGCTGTTCCATTACCTGAATCAAATCTTGTTGCACCGACATTACCGACAACTGATAGTTTTGTTGTTGGAGATGCTGTACCAATACCAACATTTCCCGTTACAGCTGAAAACATGTTACTACCACTCACTGTCCAATCACTATCAGATCCAGCTGTTCCATTATCTGTAGAACATACCCAACTCGTTCCATTGTATTTTGCAATTTCACCACTTGCACATGTAAGTGTTGCGAGTGTGTCTGTACTGGTATTTGTAACCCAATTTATTCCAGAGCCAGTTGACGCAAGTACTTGACCAGCAACGCCTGAACCATTACTAGAATCATAGAGCGCACCCGTTAATCTTGCATTACCTGCAACGTGCAATGATTCTGTTGGCGTCATTGTACCAATTCCTATATTGCCAAAATTATCAATGATCATTCTGCTAATACCTGCTGATGCAAAGCCAATTTCATCAATGCCATAACGGTACATTCCTGTATCTGTATCAGTCGTGAATGAATACGTTGGCGCTAGTGCTGTTCCGCTTGTATTTGTTCGTACATTTGGTGGTGTGAAGTTTGTTACAGTAAGATGAGTGGCATAAAGATTTGGGATTGTGACGCCTGCTGTGTTTACACTCATCTTATTTAACCCATTTGATGCAAAACCAAAGGAATTATGATGATAGCGATACATCCCTGTATCTGTATCACCGCTAAATGAATACACTGGTGCTGCAGCTGAACCACTACCACCACGCACATATGTCGGTACAGCAGTTCCAATTGTTGCTTCCGTAGATGCAAGCGCTGGAATTGTAACTCCTGACGTATATACTGTCATACGATTAACACCTGCTGTGCTAAACCCTATTTGATTTGCTCCACTATTGTATACACCTGTATCTGTATCCGTGTTAAATGAATACGCTGGAGCTGCGACTGTTCCAGCTGAAGTTGTTCGTACGCGTGTTGGTGTGAAGTTTGTTGCAGAGAGATTTGTTACAGAGAGATTTGGAATAGCGATGCCTGCTGTGCTCACTGTCATTTGATCTACGCCACCTGCACTTAATCGGAAATTATTATGTGTATAACGATAGATCCCCGTATCTGTGTCTCCTGCAAACGAATAGATTGGCGATCCTACTGCACCGCTACCACCACGGACATATGTTGGTACGACGGTTCCGATTGTTGCAGTTGTTGCTGAAAGTACTGGGATTGCTACACCTGCTGTGTGTACCGTCATCTGATCTACACCACCCGCACTAAATCGGAAATTATTATGATTATATCGATAGATCCCCGTATCTGTATCACCACTAAATGAATATACTGGTGCTCCCACTGAACCACTGCCCCCACGG
>JAOZUJ010000042.1:2021-2728 GCA_029938745.1 Candidatus Moraniibacteriota bacterium | reverse complement strand
GTTTCCTTGAACGTGTAATCTTTGTGATGGAGCCGCTGTGCCAAATCCTGTACCAGTACCATTGATCCTCATTCTATTTACACTTCCTGTTGCAAAACCAATTTGATCTGCCGCCGGTCTGTACATACCCGTGTTTGTGTCACCATTGAAAGAATATATTGGTGTTACTGCTGCACCACTGCCTCCTCGTACATATGTTGGAATCATTGTTGTTGCGGTTGCTGTTGTTGCTGAAAGTACTGGGATTGTTACTCCCGCTGTATTCACTGTCATTTTATTTGATGCTCCTGCTGCAAAACCGATAGAGTTTGTTGTCGTGCGATACATTCCTATATCCGGATCAGCACTGAATGAATATGCTGGTGCTGCAGCTGTTCCAACTGAACTTGTTCGTACGCGTGTTGGTGTGAAATTTGTTGCAGATAAATTTGTTACTGCAAGTGTTGGGATGGTGACACCTGTTGTATTCACTGTCATACGGTTTACGCCTGCTGCACTAAATCGGAAATCATTATTTGTGTAACGATAAATCCCCGTATCTGTATCGCCATTGAATGAATATACTGGCGTTGCTACTGCACCACTACCTCCCCGAACATATGTTGGCACCATTGTTGTGATAGTTGCTCTTGTTCCTATAAGTGTTGGAATTGTGACACCTGTTGTATTCACTGTCATACGGTTTACGCCTGCTGCACTAAATCGGA
>JAOZUJ010000042.1:0-1921 GCA_029938745.1 Candidatus Moraniibacteriota bacterium | reverse complement strand
AATCATTATTTGTATGCCGATAGATTCCTGTATCTGTATCACCATTAAATGAATATATTGGAGTTGCTACTGCACCACTACCACCTCGAACATATGTTGGCACCATTGTTGTGATAGTTGCTCTTGTTCCTGCAAGAGTTGGAATTGTGACGCCTGCCGTATTTACGGTCATTTTATTTAAACCATTTGATGCAAATCCCATTTGATTCGCCGTTATCCAATACATACCAGTATTTGTATCACCAGAAAAGGCATATGCCGGTAGTGCAGCTGTACCATTGCCAGAAGTAAATCTCGTTGCACTTACATTCCCTACAACTGATAGCTTTGATGTTGGAGCTGTTGTGCCAATACCAACATTACCTGCTACAGATGAATACATATTACTGCCACTCAGTGTCCAATCACTATCCGAACCGGTTGCACCTGCAGTCAAAGATAACCACGTTACACCGTCGTACCCTTCGAAATCTGCACCAGTCCAACGAATTGAGCCACTATTATTACTTGTTGTGCTACCAACTCTCATTGCACCTGTAAATTGCACGTCTCCAGCAACATGTAATGCCTGTGCTGGGCTATCTACCCCAATCCCCAACCGATTATTAGCGTCATCCCAAAATAGGTTACTTGTATCTGCTCCAAATGCTCCTGCGTTATTAAATTGAATTGCACCATTTGTTCCTGCTGGTGTTCCACCACTTGCGACTGTCGTCCATGCAAGATTACCACTACCATCTGTTTGCAATATTTGATTTGACATTCCATCTGTATTTGGAAAAGTGTATGCACCAATTGTTAAGGCTTGTGTAAACCTTCCATTTCCTGTGACGTCTAATTTGTACGTTGGCGTTACCTGTCCAATACCAACATTGCCTCCTGAAAGTATTGTCATTTTTTCTGTATCTGTTGCTCCAGTACCAAATCGTATAGAACCACTTGCATTTCGTGCAGATAATATCAGATCTTCTGTACTTGATCGTAATACAATATCACCTATGGTTGAAAAATTTGACCACGCCCCCGTTGATGGCGAAACAGCAAGATGCCCATCAGTTGTTGTGCGTCCTATAGACATATACACATGATCCGTAGCACTTCCGCTTAATAAATTTATTCCTTTATTTGCACCATAAATAGAAAGTGCTGATGTTGGAGTATTTGTGCCGATACCAACATTCCCACTCACAGCAGAATACATATCATTACCGTTTATTGTCCAATCACTATCACCTCCTGCTGAAACTGTTGTACACACCCACGTACTTCCATTGTATTGTGCCACTTCCCCATTTGCACATGACAAACCTGCAAGTGTGTCTGTATTGATGTATGGAGTTAAATCTACAGTTGAATCTGATCCTGTCCCATTATTTAAAGTTATTGTGTCTCCTGTTCGTGAAATTTGTTGATTGTCTGTGTTGTCTAAATAAGGAGATAAGTCTATTGTTGTAGCTCCTGTGTTATTTGTAATTGTTAAGTTATTTCCTGCTAAACTCAGATCTTGAATTTCATTTGTAATGTCATAGTCTGCATCATTGATTAGATTTGTGAGATCTACGTTTACTGGATTTCCATCTTCTATTGTAATTGTGAGCGTGTTTCCTGCGAGTGATGCACTTGTTAAGTTTTGGTTGTCTGTATTATCCAAATACGTTGCATTATCTATGTATGTGATGTTCCCAATTCCATCTGTTTGAAGTAGATATCCGTTTGTTCCATAATTCCCTGGCGTGTCTAAGAGTCCTGTGAATGTTGTAATCCCGCCTCCAATCGTTGCCCATGCCCCATTATTCCTCCCATAAGTATTTCCATCCATTGGTGCATCTGTTACGTAACCTTGTGTTGCATGATTGTTCCATCCATATGCTGTATCCCAATTTGTTGAGTTATTTGTTGTATCACATACTAAACCTGAACC
>JAOZUJ010000127.1 GCA_029938745.1 Candidatus Moraniibacteriota bacterium | reverse complement strand
ATTGTTTTTCTTGGGAATGTGTTATAATTTTTCTTTTTTGTCGATTGCGTTCATCATAATAGAGGGATGTCATTAAACTTACTTTGAATGTTTTCATAAAAGAAAGGACAATAAGGATGCTCACAATTGTAAATGAAATAAAAAAAGCAAGGAGTGCAGACACCATGGATGGATATACTCCTAAAAAGTAAAGCAAAGTTTGAGAAATGAGAGCAAAAATAATGAGCCACAAAAATGCGACGAGTATAAATATTGCATAAAAGATAATGTTAACATGTGTGCGTTTGCGGAGAAATTTTTCAGGTAGCTTAGCATTAAACTCAACATAGGACTCTTTTGGATATAAGCAAGTGGTATATGCTGTAAATGTATAGCGAAAAAGTATGGAGAAAAAAATCCACGCACCATAAAAAACTAATATCCAACCAAATAATGAAGTAATCCATTCAGGAAGCACAAAAAGAGATAATGCTTTCCACATTATATATAAAGCAATAAATAAAAGAATAACAATTCGCATCTCATAAATACGTCGTATGATAAATCGGGGCGTTTTTTGAATAGCAAGGAAAAGTGCTTTAAAAAAAGAAGTAAAATTATTCCTATAGTATCTACTTGTTATGATAATGACGCCATTTTTTTCAATTAAATAAATATAAATAAATGCAAGTAATGATAGAAACAGTACTGTCATTACTTTAAAATCAAATAGAGATACAAGTGGTATTGATTCAATTGCGTCGTCAAGTTGTATTTTTGCTATAAATAAATTTAAAGCGTCAAGGAAAACGCTCATGAGGAAATTGACGAGAAATAATAAAATACCGATGTAAAATATCTTAAAAAGAAGCTGAAATTCTATGGTTTTATACAGTACTTTGCGCACAAGTCTCATTGTTTTGCGGAGATTGTCTTTTGTTTCTGTTGTTATATTTTGCATTGCAAATTATTACAATTTATTATTTTTTATTTCCGATATCAGTACCAGCAACAAATCCCGTTGTCCAACAGAGTTGAAGGGAAAAACCACCTGAGGGTCTATTGATATTTAGTATATCACCAAGTAGATAAAGATTCGAATATTTACGTGAGGTCATATTTTTAAAATCTACTTCTGAAAGGTCAATTCCACCGTCGGCAACAATTGCCTTGTCCATGCCACACGTGCCTGTAATCTCAAATGTGAGATTTTTGAGTGTGTGCACGAGGTTTTTGCGTTCTTCTCGTGTAATAAATTTTGCGTTCTGTTCACTTAATTGCAAATTTGGTAATTCTAAAATTTCAAGAGCAACATTTTTGAATATCATTTCTGGCAAAACATTTTTCATTTTTTTATCAAGATGCTTGTCTAATAATTTAACAATCTTTTTGTCTAATGTTGGCTCATCTGTATCGGGGAAGAGATCGATGACAGCCTCTACTGGTCCGGTTTTCAGTAATTCTTTTACTTCAGATGCAGAGTTGATGATGAGTGGTCCAGAAACGCCAAAATGTGTAAAGAGGATCTTACCAGTTTTGCGAATTTGAGTTTTATCATTTTGCACGAAGCGAATTTTCATAAAAGACCATGTGATACCAGAGAGATTGTGTACCCACTGGGCATCTGTCGTGAGAGGAACAAGATTTGGATTAGATGCTTCCACAGTATGTCCGAGGTCTTCGAGGAATGTCATGCCATCACCAGTTGCTCCAGTTTCAGGAGCAGCAAGTCCACCAGTTGCAATAACAATATGATCTGCTGTAAATTCACGCCTGCCAGATGCGATGACAGCAGTGACATGTTGTTCTTCACGTTCAATTGATCTGACACGTGTATTTGTAAGTATTGTGACATTACCTTCTTTCATATATGTAGTAAGCACATCAAACACATCTTGTACTTTTTGTGACTTGGGAAAGACACGATTACGCGCTTCGGTTACAAGTGGTAAATTACGATTTTGGAAAAAGTCAAAAGTATCCTCTACAGAAAATTGCGAAAAAGGAGAATGAAGGTATTTTTTTGCATCACCAAAGTTATTCAAAAATGAATTTGTATCAAAATCGGCATTGGTAATATTGCATCTACCGCCACCGGTGAGCATGAGTTTATTGCCAAGTGTTTGGTTTTTTTCCAATAGCAAAACATTCGCGCCAAGCTCAGCGGCACGTCCTGCACACATCATTCCCGAAGGTCCACCACCTATAACAATGACATCATATTTTTCATTTCGTTTTCCCATAATATATATATTAACACAACGAATCATTATGACATAGAAAAAGTATTTTGGCAACTCTTTTTTATCAGTAAATGGTGTATAATAAATATAGTAATTAATTTAAATAACTTATTGTTGCTCGTGCCAGAGTGATGGTAAGGAAAAAAAATATGGAAACATTTTTTATCATCATGTTCTGGCTATTGATTTTTGATA
>JAOZUJ010000126.1 GCA_029938745.1 Candidatus Moraniibacteriota bacterium | reverse complement strand
TGTGCAAAAAGTCCATCTGTAAGATATTTATCACCGATTGCCACAACTGGACACGTTTCATCAATGTATTTTAGGATCTTTTTGCTTGGTTTTTTGTGCGGTGATTCAATATATGGCAAATCTAAACTCACCGCAATTTCTCTACTGCGCTTTCCATCATAATTATTTGAAAAAACATACACAGCATTTCTTTCTTGTAATTTTCTAATAACCCCAATGACATTTTCATCAATATTTTTTTTTGAGCTGCATGTGAGTGTACCGTCAATATCCAATATCACCGTCGTATCAAAAATATTACTTGCATCTAACTCATGAAAAAAAATGTCCTTCTCTTCTATACGCATCATAAAACCAACCTGTTATCATTACGATTTCAGTATATCACAAAACCAGCATGTATTATAAACACAAACACTATTTAATACGACGTGATGTTTTTTTCTCACGCTCATGTTGCACATTAGATTTATATAATTTTAATTCATATGTACAACTCTCTCCGCACACATAATCAACTGCTTTTTTGATTTGTGCATCACTTCTTTTATCTTCAAGTTCTCGCATCGGACCAGCATTGTCCACATATATCACGACATGATCATTCGCGTGATCAATCTCTTTTACATGTCCACGAAAAAGATCTTGTGTATAACCGTGTGTAATTACCTCTGTAAACTTCTTGATTTCATGCTTCATAAGTTTATACATTAAAAATTACAAAAACACATACCCTTACTCATAATACACACTAACACCTACTTTTATTTCTATTATAAATATTTTATTCACAATAAAATCATTTAAGATTATTTGACTTGCCCACCAAAAGAGCATAAAATACATTTGTAAAAATAAAAACAATTTTCATGCTATTTTATATTTTCCTGTCTGCACTCATTATCATGCTTGCATCGCTTATTGGTGTGATGTTCGTGTGGAAGGGATTTGGCACCTTTGTTGAAAAACGTGCACAATATCTCACAACATTTGCGAGTGGTGTTTTCATTGTATTGGCTTTTTCACTATTACGAGAAACTTTTCATCTTGCATCAACTGTTCTCATTGCGATTGGCAGTGTTTTGTGTGGTATGCTCATCATCGAAATTATCACACGCATCATGCCAGAAGCACATCATGACCATTGCCTCCCGCCTCACTGCGACAAAAAACATTCTCCCATTGATGCACGTCGCATGATGTTAACGGATGCATTTCATAATATGGGAGATGGTATTTTACTTGTTGGTGCTTACATAGTCAGTATTCCCGTCGGCATTGCGGCAACTATTGGTATTTTTCTCCATGAGATCGTACAAGAAATTTCAGAATTTTTTGTCTTCAAGGAAGCTGGCTATTCCACAAAAAAAGCTCTACTCTACAATTTCATTATTTCTAGCACTATATTGCTTGGTGCAATACTGACACTCACATTATCATCTGTGGAATGGATGATCGTACCACTGATGGGATTTGCAGCTGGCGGATTCATCTATGTACTTGTACGAGATCTCCTACCACATATGGCACATCACGCAACAAGAAAAAATATATGGTTGCAACATATCATCGTACTTATTTGCGGTATCCTCACAATGCTTTTAGTAAACAGCATCATGCCACACTCACACGAGCATCATGAACACGATCATGAAAATGAAACGGAGCATGTTGATGATATGCACACACAATAAATACTACTATTGCAAAAAGTGTAATGCTTTTTGTACTTTGTTTTTAATTTCGTTCATTTTTTGATCGTTTAAATCTCCTTGCGCACCGCCAATTGCAAGACCCTTTGTTTTAAATCCACAAAAGCGCAAGGTATCCTTTGTAAGTACTTTTATTGCACGATCACCTGCAAAAAAACGTGAGAACACCCGTGGACCACCTGAAGTTGTTATTACAACAGCATTGCGCCCCTTCAAAAGTCCAACTGGTCTACCACTCTCATACGTAAATGCAAATCGCATGGTAAATACGCGATCAATAAATCCCTTCAGTATCGCTGGCATATTTTGCCACCACGTTGGATAAATAAAAATAAGATTTTTTGCTTCTGTAATCATTTCTTGAAATTTTTTATTTTCTTCCGAGATGTTATATCCGCCAGAAGTATAATGCTCTTCATTTGCCATAATAGGATCATATCCAATTTCATACAAGTCAATAATGTCAAAATCAGTTTCCTGCTTTTTTAATTGTTCTATTGCTTGAGAAAGTATCTTACCACAAAATCCTTTTTTATTTGGATGTGCATAAATTATAATTGTTTTTTTCATAATATATTTATTAATAAAAATCGATTATTATTATTCAGAATAACATATTTTGTAAATTATAGATAAATATACATTTAACTATATATTTCATTTGACATCTTACATCTTCATATGTACGATAACTAACAATGATATTGCATATAC
>JAOZUJ010000125.1 GCA_029938745.1 Candidatus Moraniibacteriota bacterium | reverse complement strand
ATTCAAAACATCAATGGAGAATTGATCGAAAAATATGCGCATCATTTTCCAGTGAATTATGAAGGAAAGAACTTCACATTTACTCCAGAAAACGACTCGCTTGAACTTTTGATTGCGCAGGAAAACTATCCATTTGCAGATATTGATCAACTTGCACTGACAGCATGTGGAGAGATTGTGGAGTCAGTGTATATGCGATATGAAGGAGAAAATCAGACAGATCTCAGAGATGATCTCAGAGAACAAGACCTCACTGTCATTGTTGCAAGTGAAAAAAATATTGAAGCACAGTGGAATATACCACAAGCATGTCAAGAAAATGTGAATCTCTACATGTATGCAAACGAATATGGTACAGCAGTCCCGTTTCATTTTGAAGGTAGTCATATATTAGGCACGCAAACAAACTATGCACCATTCTGGGAACCAGTAACTGGTCATCCAGATGGTTACACATACATCACGATTACAGATGATCAGGATCATGTCTACTATACACTTGATATTACTATGGATAACTCGGATGATTATGGAAAAGACTGGACAAAGATTACCATAGATGGACAAGAGTTTTTTATGGATGACAACGCAAGTGAATATGGTTATTGTGATTTTGGCTTTGTTTCAGATGCTGTTCCATACAAGCATCAAATGTGTTATCTTGCTCTTCCAAAGGATCAGATCATAGCAAATGGTCAATTTGATTTTACACTTGAATACTATGGCACTGGAGGTGGTGGACCGCCAGTGGACATTACTTTTCTTGCAAATAATAGAGTTGCTGCTTCTGCACTGCAGTCCGATGGGAGAATAGTGATTGGTGGGGAGTTTACAAAGTATAATGATGTAAATTTTGGTTACATTGTTCGCCTTAATGAAAATGGTGCAGTTGATAACACATTTGATGGTGGCGCGGGTTTTAATGGTATTGTTTCAAATATCACCATACAGCCAGATGGCAAGGTGCTTGTCAGTGGCTCATTTAGCACGTATAAGGGAGTCGCAGCAAATCATGTAATACGACTAAATTCGGATGGTTCAATTGATACTGGATTTAACATTGGTAGCGCACTTGGAGGCTCTAATCCGTCTTGTATGAAATTGCAAGATAATGGAAAGATTGTTGTGTGTGGAGTGTTTTCAGGAGGCATAAAAAGACTAAATACTAATGGTAGTTTGGACACAACTTTTAATAATAGTGGGAGCGGTGTGGATGGATATGTGTTTGATGTTGCAATTCAAACAAATGGGATGTTAGTGATCGCAGGGCAGTATAATACATATAACGGTAGTTCATGTCCACGACTTGCACGTCTTAACACTAACGGCGCATTAGATACGACATTTAATCCAGGTCTTACGCCTTCATCTCTTAGGTCAGTGGCAATTCAATCAGATGGAAAAATATTGACGGGGGGACAGTTTAGTACGTTTGGAGGGCACACAGCAAATGGTATTGTTCGTGTGAATAACAATGGTACATTTGATACAAGTTTTGACTCTGGTAGTGGGCCAGATATGGGGGCTATGGTTATAAAAATTCAAGATAATGGAAAAATAATAATCGGTGGATGGTTCACGACATATGATTCAATTACATCAAATGGTATTGCTCGTATCAATGCTGATGGTTCATTTGATTCATCTTTCAAGGCAAACGGAGGAACTCTCAATTCTACTGGTGGTGAGGCTCAAGCAATATCTATCAATGATTTGGGTCAAGTTATAGTAGGGGGGAGCTTTGATGCAGTTGGAGGAATTACAATGAACAATATTGCGCAACTTGATTCAGATGGATCGGTAAATACAAATTTTGGTGAATCTGCTCCAATTGAGGATATTGTTGTAGTTGATCCTGATAGTACAAAGATCAATCAAGTTGTTTCAGGGGGGTATATAACGGTAGATAATGGAACGATAGATAGTACAACCCAAGTCACTACACAGGTCAATGTAACTTTTGAAACAAATTCTGTTGAAGTGCTTTTTCCAGTAAATACTCAGATAACGAGACAATTGAATGCATCTTTTGATTTTCAAAATTTCACATTACAAAGACATGATGTGAGTGCACAGCAACCAAACAGTCTAGTTGCTTTTCGGTTAGGTATTCCTAATGAGTTACCAACACAAATGAATTTCTCTCAAGATGTAACGGTAGCAGCGGATATTAATCCAATATTCAATGGTCAAGAGCTTGATATCCTCTACCAACAAGAAGGACTAGATACGTGGGAAACACACGGAACGTGTACAGTAACAAGTGGAATATGTAGTTTCACAACAGACCACGCAACCATCTACACAGTAAACGGAGATGGAACAATAAGTGGAGCAGAGGACCTAAACATAAATGTAGAAGTAACAGCAACGCTCTCCCTAGACTGTTATGACAAAGCAGGAACATCAGGAGACACAACAGTAACGC
>JAOZUJ010000124.1 GCA_029938745.1 Candidatus Moraniibacteriota bacterium | reverse complement strand
AGAGAACAAGTAGACAATAACTTTGCAATATCTCTCAATGGAACACAAACTTTAACACTTACAGAAAGTGGAAACTTAGGACTCGGAACAACAAACCCACTTCACAAACTCTCAGTAATAGGGGGAGACATATTCACATCAGGAAAGATCTTAGCATCTAACATCACACAACAATGTGCAATTGGTGAAGCTCTTAGAGGTTTTGATGCTGCTGGAGATCCTGTGTGTGTTGATATTGCATCATCTGGCACAACAACGATCAATCAGGTTGATAAGTTGTGGGAGGGAATGCATAGCGTAGGAACATCATGTGTCATCATGGAAGACAAAACAGTACAGTGTTGGGGATATGACAATGAGGGGCAAGTAGGGACGGGAAGTGATATAGTAAATAAATTATTACCAGTAACAGTTGCACTGCCAGGCAATACACAAGAAATTGTACAAAATAGAGATAATACTTATGCAATCTTAGAAAATGGAGAATTATATGCTTGGGGATATAATGCACAAGGTCAAGTAGGCGATGGCACACTTGTTAATGCGCGCATTCCTGTGCGTGTAGGAACTCTTGAAAATGTTACAAAAATTGTGACAAGTGGTAGTAGTTATAACAGACTTGCTTCAGCATGCTCGCTTGATTCAGATGGAAATGTAAATTGTTGGGGATATAATGCAAGCGGTCAAGTTGGTGATGGAACGACGGTAAGAAAAACATCTCCAGTACAAATAATTACAGGGAATGTAATAGATATATCAGGAGGAGGAGGAAACACGGCTTCATACTGTGCACAACTTAATGATGGATCAGTTCAGTGTTGGGGTGCAAATGCTCAAGGTGAACTTGGAGACGGAACGACCACAGCTAGAAATACGCCAACACCAATCAGTATAAATAATATATCAAAAATGGTGGCTCAAGGTGACCACACTGGTCACGTTCATAGATGTGCGATGAAAAATGATGGCACAGTATGGTGTTGGGGTAATAATGATGATGGTGCACTTGGCGTAGGAGATACAACAAATAGATCTGCACCAACACAAGTAATAGGAATTACAAATGCATATGACGTAACAGTTGGTGGTGAAAATGGAAATAAAACTTTTTCAGTTTTACAAGATGGAACAGTAAGGTCATGGGGTAATAACACTGCAGGTCAACTGGGTAACGGAACAACAACAAATAGTAATGTTCCAGTAACTCCAACAATTTCAGATGTAAAAGAAATAAAAATAGCAGGAGGTCTAAACCGATACGGAACAGTATGTGCTCTTCACAACAGTGGAGAAGTAAGTTGTTGGGGTGAAAACGAACATGGACAAGTAGGAAATGGAAATGTGACAGATCAATATTCACCAGTTAAAGCTATAGGTGTAACAGACGCGCAAGATATTGCAATGGGCGGATACGGAAACAATGCAGCGACATATTCAGTACATACATGTGTAAAAACAACAGATGGTCGCATGCAGTGTTGGGGAGATAATAATTATGGACAATTAGGTAATGGAAATGTAAATGATGTATATACTCCGCAATACGTAAAAACTCTAAATGAAGCAGGAGACCAGCCAACAACAGGACTCGGTCTGTGGACACAAAATGGATCTGACATTTATTATACATCTGGAAATGTAGGCATTGGTACTAATACACCACAAGAGTCATTGGATGTTGATGGTGCGATAAATATTGGTTCAACAACAAATGCAATCGCGGGAAATATTCGCTGGACAGGCTCAGATTTTGAAGGACATGATGGTACAGAATGGTTGTCATTTACAAAGCCAAATGATCTTTCTTATCTCGATTTGGTAGATACACCACTTAGTCATATTGCGGGAGCTATTCCATATACAAATAGTCTTGGCACAGCGCTCATATCTGATTCAAACTTTACATTTAATGGCAGTAATTTGACGGTCCCAGGTAGTATAAGATTTGGATCAGATTATGATACATGTGATAGTTCAAAAGAGGGTGCCATGCGTTATAACGATATAGTAAAAATAATGGAGTTTTGTGATGGAGAAGATTGGGGATCGCTTGGTTCAGGTTCTGGTGGTGGAGGCGGAGGTTCGGTAGTCGTTGATTCAGGACAAGAGCAAGTTACTGGATCCAGGGTTAGTGGAAATAGAACATGGACAAAAGAAATTAATTACACTGAACCAGTGGTAATTAGTATAACAGGGTATTATAATGCAAAAGCTACAGCAACTAATCCAAATGGATTTGTCAATTCATTAATAAACATAGATGGACACATATGCTCACAAAATCATGATGATAGAAGAGATGGCATTGTTGGAGACAACTTCAACACATCATCAAGTTGTACAATAAAAGTTGATGCTGGACCACACACAATAAAGCATACTTCTCGCAGAGAGGGTCAAATAACTGACACTAATGGTTATGAACAAGTTACTTGGGTAATAAA
>JAOZUJ010000123.1 GCA_029938745.1 Candidatus Moraniibacteriota bacterium | reverse complement strand
TTTTTCTTGCACCACCATCATACCTTGATCGCGATGCGATTTCATCATCTATTGGCGCACCATCAAAATCAACACGTACTGGCGTACCCTTTGAACAATTAATGTACATGCTTGGAAGTGCACGCTTTGTTTTCGGCATGATCGGATTACTGATGCTATCACTCTTTGCACTCCTTCGTCGCTTTGACAAATTATCACACGTAAGCAAAAAAAATACACCGGCAAATATTTATGGCACAGTTTTTCTCCTTGGTTGGGGATGGGCACTTATCCTCATGAGTCTTGTGCCACACTTCCTCAAAGTAAATATTATCTCCACACGTATTGCCACATATGGCGCATTTCCGCTCGCAATTCTTGCTAGTCTCTCTCTTGTGTGGACAATAAGCCTACTTTTTTATCACAAGAAAAATTCCCTTGTTATGCCACAATTTCTTATTTCCCTCTTTTTGTTTGCGGTCATTACATTCACATTTGTTAGCGGTATCCGTGATAATGCAACAAGCATGAATAACGCACCAAAAACAAATAAAGCATTGCAAACATTTCACGTTGGTGATTATGCAAGTAAAGTATTCAAAAATGAAGTATCTCAGAATAATTTTTGGTTAGTAAAAGACCATAACTATATTACATCAGACACATGGCTCAAAGTATTTTTTGCATATGATTACTCTCTCCCTCTCTCACGTAGTTATTTCAAAAGATATGAAACACACCCAGATCGTGAAACATGCACCAGAGAAATGATATCATCACCAAAAACACAGTTTGCAAAAGATTGTTTTGACAACTTAGATGTTCATGCTGTACTCGTACATTCAGAAGAAGACGCTGGACAATTCCTCTCATCAGACAATTTTTACAGAATATACCAAAATGACGAACTAAGTTTATTTATCAGAAAGTAATTTGTAACAATAGGCTCTAAACATGTCACTACTACTCACTAATATATTAACTCATCATGAAATCTCAATATATAATAATCCTCACGATCATAATAGCACTCACAGCAAGTATGCTTTTTCTTGCACAGATGGAAAAAGATCAACGTGATGAAAATCAAAACTTTTGGAGCACATATTTCATCGCGCCACTGGACGCAACAGATAATCGCTTTGTGATTGACAATAAAACACAGAGTGACAAAACATTTCATTACGACATCACAAATAATGAAAATGACACCATGCAAGACGGTGACATTGAAATTAAAGCAAATACACGTAAGATCATAAAAACAGATGAAAAAAGCAATAATAGCCCCGTCACAATTATCATTACCACAGACAACAAAGAAAAAACACTTGAGAAAAAATAAAAAGTAGTCTTACAAATGTTCTTGTAAAACTACTTTCTTTACTCTACACGTGTAAAACACGTGTTATTTTTTTTGACGCATGGCCCATGACGCCCCCTCGAGCCATTCTTCCGACGAGAATCCATCGATTTTTTCTTTGAAACAACCAGGATCAATGGATTGTTCCCACGAAGCCCTAATTATATAGAGAACTCTCATATCATTCTTATTCCATGGATGATGACCCTCTTCAGCAAAAACTGTATTCATCAGGTCATTTACTCGCATCGCCTTTGAATAAGCCACGGTATTTTCAACCTGCTCGAATCGCTGAAACAACTCCTGAAGCGCAGTTATGCTCATCTGCCGAGAAACATCCTGCTTCAGCCGGCATTCAAGACTGTCAGACTGTAACAAAGTCTCTACGCCTGCAAGATTAAGTGCTTTTATATCTTCCTTGGTTCCTGCACTAGCAGTAGCACAAAATAATACAACTGTCATCAAAACTATTCCTGATATTTTTTTCATGAAATTCTCCTTTCTTTTTTTGTGCTTTTTTTGCACAATTCAAATATCCCTTCCAGTGCTGTACAAATCAATACAGCTACTATCAACACTGCTCCCAATGTCAACCTTTTCATGATGTACTCCCTCTTAATTAAATGAGGAACTCCGTTTTTGAAATAGCGAGAAAGTCAGTGCTCCAACAAAGATGAAGCTGACTGACATCATAAAAACAAACGCGGTTACCGTATATTCACTGTGAAATACGACATATCCATCTTCATGCCAAAATGGTCTACTAATCAAAAAACTGATCATATTTTTCACACCAAATAGCAGTGTGTAAATTAGCCATCCAATAACTATTTTTTTCAACATAATAATCTCCTTGTTTTTTAAATAACGCTACATTATGCTATACTTCCCAATGAAGCACGACGTTTAACTATAGCACATATTACACATTATGTCAATCTTACAAAATCAGTCAAAACCGACAAAAAACATCCTTTTTGTCACGCGACCGCTCTCTCCTCCATGGGACGAGGCGAGTAAGAATTTTGCATATGATCTTGCGTGCAATATGACCAATCACAACATCACAATTTTAGTTGATGAGTACATTGAGGATGCACCGAAGCACA
>JAOZUJ010000041.1 GCA_029938745.1 Candidatus Moraniibacteriota bacterium | reverse complement strand
ATTTTCTACTTCTACTTTGAATTTTTGTTTATCATTGTATTTTTTGTCTACTTCTACTCTTAGGTCTACTGAAGTTTCTGTGATGTTCTTTAAGTTTGTTGTTTTGCATTCTTTTGTTTCGTCTGTTGATGGTGGGTTTGGATTATTACATTGTTGGTTTTCTATTGTTTGGAAATCGAATTCTGCGTTAATATCGCCTGCTGTCACATATCGAGCAAGCCAGCTATCTAGCTTTGGAGATACCTGAATGTCTGCAGTTTCAAATACGATTTTGAGACACAATGTCTCCTCTAACGCATCAATTCTAGAAAGATCAATTGTCGTATCCTGTGTTTCTTCAATAAGTGAAGATGTACATGTCTTGTCAAAAACCTCATAGCTCATAATTGTATCATCTGGAATTTCACTGTTTATAGAAATCTCATCCCAACTAAGAAGTGTCCCTTGTGATTGGATTATTGCTTTATACATGCCACTTTCACCATATACAGGCACCCCATTAGCAAATCCTTTGTAATATCTTTCAGGAGTGTCATATGTACGTAATAACTCTGCTGAACCAAGAGCCGTATCTACTGTCCACACTTCATTAGTCCATCCATTTTGCATAAAGAGTGTATTGTTGCCGATATATTCCATGGAGCCTACACCATGACTAGGTGCGTCTCCTACTTGAAAAGTGTCAACAATCGTCATTGTATCAGGGTCAATAACATCAAAATCATAGAGTGAGCCACTGCCATGATAGAGATAACCATCATCTGTATTAAAAGCTAATCCTGTACCATCATCCCTAGAAGGAAGTGTCATAGCTACTGCCATAGTGGCATCATTGATATTAATAGAATAAAGGGTATTGGGATTTATTAAATTTCGTCCATTTCCTGTAGCTCCATAAAGATTTCCACTTGAATCAAAGGCTATATCTGCGACTCTGTCTGATATGCCACCTATTTCAGTTGCTACTCCTGTTTCAGGATTAATTGTTGATAAAATTCCATTTGTATACCAATCGTCATTACTAGCCGATTGTAATCGCAATATACCGTACAACACTCCAGTCTCAGGATGCGAAGCAATACCGCGACCACCCTCCACGACTTCCTCTGGCATACTTGGAAAATGAAGGGTTGCTAATTCTGTCTCGATACCTGTTTCTGTATCTACTTCAAGAAATTTGTCAAAGTTATCATCCCATGGGTTCATAATTGCATATACACCATTTGGCGCATTAAATTCATTTGCAATTTTTCCATTCCCTTCATCAGTGATCTCTACATCAAAAATAGCTCCCCAAAAGTCTTCATCATCATCTTCACTAACCATTTCAACTTGACCTTCCTTGACTACTTTTATATTTGTCACAGCACAATCTTTTCCATCACCGCTATCTACAGGATTATAGCTCCATGTAACACCTTTATCATTTGAAAAATATACATCCGTACCATTCATATCATCCCCGTTAATTGAATCAATTACATAGCATGAACAATCTGCAATATTTTTTACAGATTCCACGGCTGAGCAATTACCCTTCTCAACTGTAACAATATTAAATTGTGGATCAGTATTAGTGCTTCTTGTATTGTATGTAGCACTCCACTCATGCATTTTTGGTGTTATTTGATCATTTGAGCTATTCAAAACAGCCTCAAGACAGAGTGTCTCATGTGACGAATCGATACTGGAAAGATCCAATGTTGTATTTGTTGTTTGTGGAATTAACGTTTGAAAACAATCACCATCCAAAACTTCATACATGATATCCGTATCTTGCGGTTTTTCATCAACAATATTTAGCTGATTCCAACTAGTTAAAACGCTATCAGACTGAAGTAGCGTATGATACAAGCCTCCTCCATGAGGATAAAATGACTCTATATCATATATATATGTTCCATCAGGATTGTATTGAGAAACAAAAGTATCTGTATTTGTTCCATATTTTTGATCCCTAGCATCACTGTCGGGATCAGGGTCAAAATCAGTCCACCCTCCAAAACCACCTGTCATAAATATTCTTCCATCATTACTTACATCTATACCTCTGCTGTATGTACTTAAAAGATTTGTCCAGCCATAGGAGCCATCAGCATTGTATTTTGTGATAAATGTTGTTGAAACATTACTTCGCTCATCAACACCAGCTGTTCCATCATAATCAACAGTAAAGCCTGATGTAACATACGGACCACCCAATGCAAAGACATCCCCATTTGCATTCATAGTAATATCCCTTGCATACTCAATAGTTGTAGATCCAATTGCTCGTACCCATGCATACGATCCATCAAAATTATATCGTACAATATAAAAATCACTATATCCATTTGATGTACGACTATCTGTTCCGCTAGTGCCATCAAAATCGACAGTGTCTCTAAATTCACCGACTACATTAACATAATCATCATTGACCACTAAATCGATACCCTTATCATAACTAGTCCCTCCAAAAGTACGCGTCCATCCATATGAGCCATCAGCATTGTATTTTGTGATGAAAACATCATTACTTCCATTTGATGTATAACTATCTGTGCTGCCAGTATCATCAAAATTTGATACATCTGCAAAATATCCTGTAATAAAAATATTACCAAAAGAATCAGTGGAAGCTCCCTGACCAACATCCATGTATGTGGATCCAAATGTGCGTGTCCAAGCATATGATCCATCTGCATTATATTTTGTAATAAAGATATCAACATTTCCATTCGATGTATGATTATCTGTTCCGCCAGTGTCATTAAAATCAACTGTGCCTGAAAATCCACCAATAACAAAAATATTACCATTTACATCAACTGTTGAACTAGGATGTTGCTCGTGAGCCGTGGATCCAAGTGTACGCGTCCATCCATATGAGCCATCAGCATTGTATTTTGTGATAAAAACATCATTACCTCCATTTGACATACGGCTATCTGTGCTACCAGTATCATCAAAATCAACTGTACCCCGAAAAACTCCCGACATCACGGCACCTCCATCATGACTCACGTCTATCATCGTAACACTATCATATTCTAGTCCTCCAAATGTACGTGTCCATCCATATGAGCCATCAGCATTAAGCTTTGTGACAAATACATCGCTACTCCCATTTGCTGTATGACTATCCACTCCCGAGCTCTTATCAAAGTCAGATGTTCCATAAAAATAGCCCGCTAAGAAAATATTGTTATTATCATCAATTGCAATATCTTTTCCATTTTCTGATCCCGCTCCCCCAACAGTACGTACAACTGATTTTTTGGAAGTTAAATATTCCATCTCAACCTCTCCATTATCATTATTTGTAGTTATAGTATGGGACAACGACCCAATAAATTCTTCCTCAATATTCTCACCAATCGTATGCTGCATATTATCATACTCCAACATAACATCTGTCACGTTACAATCCAAACCATTAGCATCACCAATAGGTATATAATTCCATGTCGCCTCATGATCACTGGAATATGCAATCTGCGTTCCTGATGGCTGGTTACTTTCCGCAGATCCTACCTCATAACATTCACAGCTGGAAACATTCTTAATAATCACGTCAAATGAGCGAGTTGTAAAACTCCACGTCGTATCACCACTAAAGTTACCAAAAGAATTTCCATTTTGATCCCTTGCAAAACCGCCCTCTATTTCAATATAGTATTGAGTTGACCGTTCAAGTTCTATTGCAGGATCAATTGTAATGGTATCTGTACCCCAGCCGGTCACTCGTCGCGAATCACCTTTTATCATCTCAATAAGAGAATCATCATCACTTTTTTTGATCATCAACGTTCCTAATCCTTGGGAAACTGAAATTTCAAATTCAATTGATAGATTTTCATCCGGCATCATTGTCACAGAGCCATCTGTTGGAAATAAATTAATAATATCTACACCTTGAGATAACAGTGAACTCAATTTCGCAATAAATGCAGAGTCTTCATTATTTGCACCAACAGTATCATATGCTGTTGGCGTGGTAGGAAAATCTATTGACTCTGTGTAACCCGTTATAAGAATTGCATCGTTATTGTCGATAAAAATGTTCCAAATCTCATCCCAATCGTCTCCTTCAAAAAATGTTCCTGCTTTTAGTTCAGATAAAGAATTATTCATTTTTACCACAGCACCAGAAGCATAACTACCATTATTATCCTCATCAAAAGCACCCTCTGTCGCCCCTGTAAAATCACCATAAGTAAAACCAGAAACAATAACATTACCTATTGAATCTACAGCAATATCAAAAGGTGTAGCCATTTTGTTCAAAAAAGTTGAGGACTTTATAGTGGATAGGTCGTGATCAAATTTTGTTGCAAAGCTCCAATTAGAATCTACATCCGTGTCTTGAGCACCTTGTGTGATCGGAAAGTTCTCATCAGAGTTATATGACACTCCTGTTGCAAAAATATTATCAATAGCATCAACATCTATAGCCACCGCAACCCCAAAGCACCAGTACCCAGCACACCAATCAGAATCATAGCTTGTATCTCCAAAGTAAGTTGAAGCTTGTAGTGTAGAAAGGTCATTGCTAAATCGTGCAATAAAAAGATCATCTGCATATCGTAAATGCCCTTCACCAAACTCGTCCTCATATACGCCTGCCGTTGTAGGCAGATCTTCTGATTCCGTTGCTCCAGCTATTACAACATTTTCCTGTGAATCAAGCGCAATCGCATTCATAGAATTATATTCCCAATCTGAACCGCCAAAAAATGTCGATGCTTGCAAAGTACTGAGATCACTACTGAGTTTTGATATAGCAAGATCCGTATTGCCATTATACGTCTCATCATATGCGCCAGAGGTAGTTGGGAAATCTGAGTCTTCGACTGCTGCTATAACAAAAATATCACCTGCACTATCAATAACAGAAGCTCCCTGATAATACCAGCTACTGTTCCAGCCTGAATCACCAAGATATGTTGACGCTATCAAACTAGTAAGATTACTGTCAAGTCGTATGATAAAAGTATCAGAATCTCCGTTAAATGATTCATCATATGCACCAGATGTCACTGGAAAATCCGTTGATTCCGTGTAACCCACGACAACAATCTCACCTGTAATTGAATCTATGTGAATACTGTGTCCGCCATCCTCATCATCAATGCCACCAACATATGTTGAAGCAAGCACCGTACTCAAATCACTATCAAATTTTGTCACATAGACGTCACCCCTATAACCATACACCTCATCATAAGAACCCATCGTTGTCGGAAAGTCTGTTGAATATGTATTTCCCGTTGCATAAATATTGCCATCATCATCTGAAACGACACCAAAACCATAGTCACCATTTGTTCCACCAAGATATGTACCTGCTAAAAGCGGATCAATAATCAAATCATGATCCTTATCATAATCCCCTACCGTAAATCCATATGTGTCATCTTCTATTGTATACAGCACCTGTGTTTCAACTCTTTTGTTATCAATATTTTGATATGCAATTGGCTTTGTAAAACTGATTTGTGATTTTTCTTCTATATCTGTATTTACTATCAATTCTCCTGTTTCTTCATTGATTGAAAGTTCTTTGATGCCATCAAGTTTTAGTTTAATATCATCTACATTTCCCTTTGGTGATATTGTAAATACTTTTTCAATATTATTATCTTTTGATTCTAAAGTGACTGTGATGTTGTTCCATATTTCTCCCAGTTCTAATGTTTTGTATGTTGATATATCTTTTTCCCAATTATCTTCTTTGTCACCAATAAAATATGATACCTTTGTCTCTGTTTTGTTTTCTTTGTCAATTTCTTTGATTTCTATGTCTTTTGCACCTAATAAAAGCCTCTCTTTTACAAAAGATTCTTGTATGGCTAGTTTTTTGATTGTTTGAGCTTGTTGTTCTTCACGAAGCCTTCTCTTTTCTTCTTGGATTTCTTGTCCACCTTTATGTTCTTTTTGGAATTCTTCTATCTTTTCTCTAATATCATCTTTTTGAGATGATATTACAAAGTCATATGTAATGCCACTGTCTGTAATAAAAGCGGTACCTCCTGCTACATCTGTATAGTATTTTACATCTTCATCTATTTGTCCTTCATTTTTTATGAAATGTTTTGATAGATCTTCTTTGTTGTCTTTTAACTTTTCTTTAATTTCTTGTTTTTTTGTTTCTTCCTTCACATCTATTTGTGGTAATTCTTCTACAGATGCTTCTGTTTCTTGAATGTCATTTCTTTCTACTAATTCTTCTTGAATAATTGGCTCTGTTGTTACTGGCGCAGGTTCTTTTGTTTCATTTTGATCTTCTGTCATCTCTGGAATAATTAAGTCTGCAGATGTTGTGTCCTCTGATTCTTCTACTGTATCAGTTTCATCTGATTCATCATCTTGTTCATTAACAACTTCTTCCTCAACTACTGCAATGCTCTCAATCTCCTCTGGGTTTGTAATATCTATTTGTTCTTCAGAAACATCTAATTCATCATTTTTTTCTTCTGATAATATTTGTGTTTCTTCTACCTGTATTTCTTCTACTGCTACAGAGATATTTGGAGCAACTGTGAATGTAAGAAGAAAAATAATAATGCATGATGCAATTATTTTTTTAAATTTTTTCATATTTATATCTATCTTTTTATCAAAACAAATCTTTGGTTATTATACCACACATTTGTATTTGACAAAAAAATACTCTACCAATGTGGTATGAGTATTTTTCAAAAAGTAATTTTGTTTTATGCCAAAGATGATTATACGTCACTTTGCATGCCAATAACTACCATCATCACGTTAAAACAACTTTTTTTCTCCCTTCTCGCTGAGAAAAAACGACTTTCTTCAAATGTACATTCATCGCATGTACTCATATTAGTTTTTTCGATACCACAGCCTACACTCTGATCAAAAATTATTTTTTGCAGATCAATTTTTACTTTATCCGCCGTACTTCCGTCTATTATATACTGGTCATTATTATATTGATTAAAATTTTCCAGCATATTTTCTCGCCCAAAATCAAAATTTCTTTGCGCAATACCAGGACCAATCTCAACGTGTATATTTTGTACATCTGCGCCAATTTTTTCCATCGAATCAAGTGTATGTGGAATAATTTTTTGAACAACACCTCGCCAGCCTGCATGTGCAATACCCACAATTTTATTTTTCACATCATAAAAAACAACAGGTACGCAATCCGCTGACGTCACTGAAAGATAAATATTTTTATGTTTTGTAACAAGCGCATCTACATTTTCAATAAACCGTTCACTGTTCTCATCTACAATTGCAACGTTTGCAGTATGTTCTGTAAGCGCACTAACAAGTATATCGTATTGAATACCGTTTTTTTGACAAAACACCTTACGATTTGTAAGAACATCACTCTTAAAATTATCACTGCGAATTCTCATATTTCCATCTTTTGCCTCTGACATCACTGCAATAACATCACTATCATTATATTGTTCAAAAAATTTGTACATTATTCTTTATTTTTCTTGTAATTTATTCATTAACTGCACAAAAAATCGCAAATTATGCAAAGCTGCCATTTGCGAACCAAGTGGTTCACCCACACGAAACAGATGATGTAAATAACCTCTTGTGTAATTTTGACATGCATAACAATCACAATTTTCATCAATTGGTGTAAAATCATCTTTGAATTTTGCATTTGCAATGTTCATTGTGTCATAAAAGCTACCACTTTCACTAATATCTTCATCATTAAAAACAAAAAGTCGTCCATGTCGCCCTTCTCTCGTAGGTATCACACAATCAAACATGTCCCACCCAAGACCATGACATTTCACAATATCAAGAGGCGTACCAATGCCCAATGCAAACCGTGGTTTATCTTCTGGCATAAAAGATGCTGTTTTTTCTACAATTTCTGTCATAAAATCTCCATTTTCATCCACATGTCGCCCGCCAAAACTATATCCATCAAAATCTATTTCAATGAGTGCTTTTGCACACTTTTCTCGCAAATGCACAAATGGTCCACCCTGCACCACTGCAAAAAGTAGCGGTCGTGAACTGTCATCAAAGTCTCTCTCCTTTATTTGTTTTTCAAATTCAACTTTGCAACGACTAGCCCATCGAATTGTCCGCTCCACAGCTTGCTCAATCTCTTTTTCTGGTGCATTATTTGGTCGCGGATCATCCAGTAACACCATCATATCAACACCTAAATCAAACTGAATCTGAATCGCCTTTTCTGGTGTAAGCAAATGCTTACTACCATCCAAAACACTCTTGAAAACTGCTCCTTCCTCTGTAATTTTACCCAGTTTTGCATTTTTGTGAATAAGAGAATACACTTGATACCCACCACTGTCAGAGAGAAGTGGTCCATCCCAATTCATCAATTTATGTACACCACCAGATACGCGCATAAGTTCCATGCCAGGTTGCAAAAGTAAATGATACGTATTTACAACCATCGGATGCACACCTACACTCTTTAATTGTTCATTGGTAATACCGCGCACACTCGCTCGCGTAGCATCCGGCATAAAAAACGGCGTTGCAATGTCACCTCGTCGCGTCTTGAGAACGCCTATCCGTGCCTTATTATTTTGTCCTTTAATTTCAAAAGTCATAAGTTGTTCTCTTTATTGAATTCTAATGATAGCACCAAAATATTTAAAAATCAATATAAAAAATAAAAAAGGGACCGAATAGCAATCGTGCTCTTAGTCCCATTTATAAAGTCTTAAAAAGCATTTGACACCTTCTAAAGTGCAATATAAGTAACAGGCAATATCTTTCTGAAAATGCCTGCCACCAAAAACTTATCTGACTCATCTAAATATATTGGCTGGTGTACTGAATTGAGGGATTGTGGAAACAATCCAATCATTTTATTTTTTA
>JAOZUJ010000122.1 GCA_029938745.1 Candidatus Moraniibacteriota bacterium | reverse complement strand
GCAATGATGCCTGATTGGGAGTTTGTAGAAATGTTAGAATACGGCATGCCACCAACATGTGGATTTGGAATTGGAGAGCGACTATTTGCTTTTTTTGAAGACAAGACACTTAGGGAGGTAACATTATTTCCACTTATGAAACCACGAAACGAAGAAAATAAACCATCAGAAGAAGCATAGGTTTTATGGGGATTTGATTTCTGTGTAAAAATGGCCATGAACATACCATTGAACATACCATGGTATGTTCATGGAGGACACATGCGAGGAAAATGATTGTCAAAAATTGAACAAATAAAGATTATTTATGAAAAGAATTTATTTAACATCACAATTTAGCAGCGTTGCAAAAGAAGTTGCACAAGATATTGGTTTAGATCATCCAAAAACAGCATTTATTTATACTGCGGCAGAACAAGAATATTTAGAAGATGAGTGGTTTGTGAATAGTAAAAGAACTTTGACTGATAATGGATTTGATATTGTAGAATATAGCATTACAGGAAAAACATTTGAAGAAATTACAGAGTTTATTTCTGGTGTTGATGTTATTTATGTTTGTGGTGGTAATACATTTTATTTGTTGGAAAAAACTTTAGAGTCTGGTTTTGATAAAGTGTTGCAGAATGTCTTGGATGACAAGGTATATATTGGTCATTCGGCAGGTTCCGTCTTATTGGGTAATTCAGTTGCCTTGAAATCAAATCCACCAAAAACAAGTTTAACAAATTTTGATGGGTTAAAAATCGTTGACTTTACTATTGTTCCACACTGGGGAAAGGAAAGCGCAAAAGACGCAAAATTAGCTTTGTTTGAAAAAATGTATGACCTCGGAGATAATGTGGTATTACTAAAAGATGGCTCATATATTTTTACGGATGGAAATACATTTGAAATAAGATAAAAAATAGTAAATAAAAAAGCACGATATTTATTCTGCTCAAATTCTAATAAAAAAAGAAATTGAGTTTTGGGACCGTTATATTTACGGCCGACAGTCGATGCTGTATAAATATCGTGCTCTAATATATTATATATTAAAAAATAAAAATATGAAAACAGTAATGATCTTTGGTACATTTGATAATCTGCATGATGGTCACAGAGCGTTGTTTCAGCAAGCTACAGAACATGGAGATAGAATTGTAGCTGTTGTTGCGCGGGATGTCACGGTGGAGCAGGTAAAGGGACATCGACCACAATGTCATGAGTGTGAACGTGTAGCAGAACTCTTGCAAATTGATGTAATTGATGATATAGTTCTGGGCTATGGTGATGAAGATAAAATGTGTGTTGTGAGAGATCATGAGCCAGATGTTATTCTGCTTGGATATGATCAAGATGCATTTGTAGAAGATTTGTACGTACTTGCAGATGAAGATGGACAGGATTTTGTGATCGTACGAGCACAGGCACATGAACCATCAATATATAAATCATCACTATTAAATCGATAAAACTACTACAGCGTGTTATTTCCGCCTTCGTTGGAATGACAAAGTTTAACTACTAAACACAAATTAATGATCATCGATGACGTAACAATTGAAGCAAAAGCAGGACACGGCGGAAGCGGTGTTGTTCGTTTTTCTAAAATTAAATTTGAACAAGGGCCAGCTGGTGGAAATGGTGGAAGAGGTGGAAATATTATATTGGAAGGTGTGTCTGATCTGGGAGCATTACGACCTTTTCGGCATAAAAAGAATGTGCGGGCAGGTGTCGGTAAAGATGGCGAGCAAAATATGCGTAGTGGAAAAGGTGGTGAGGATACAGTGGTGTCTGTGCCAGTTGGTACAGTGGCACATGACCTTACAAATGATAAAATTTATGATATTACAGAAGTTGGTCAGATATTTGTTGTGGCTAAGGGAGGTAATGGTGGATTTGGCAATCATCATTTTCGATCTAGCAGAAACACGACGCCAGAACATGCAAATTTAGGAAGGCCTGGAGATAAAATAGAATTGCGTTTAGAACTTAAAATGATTGCAGATGTTGGTTTTGTGGGATATCCAAATATTGGCAAGTCAAGTTTGCTCAATGAGCTCACAAATGCATCAAGTAAAGTAGCAAATTATCAGTTTACAACGCTTGAAGCGCATCTTGGTGTGTATTATGATCTGATCTTAGCTGACATTCCTGGGCTTATTGATGGCTGTGCTGATGGCAAAGGATTGGGACATAAGTTTTTGCGCCACATAGAACGAACGCGTGTTCTCTTTCACTTTATTGATGCGAGCAGTGCTGATCCTGTTGCAGATTATAAAGCAATTAGAAATGAGCTGGAAATCTTTAATTCTGAAATGTTGAAAAAACCAGAATGGATTGTTGTGAGTAAGGCAGATGAAGTAACAGAGAAAAAATTATCAGATATTGTTAAAAAATTAAAAAAAGAAAATCCACAAGTAGTTACATTGTCTATTTTAGATGATGCAATGATGGAAGATGTAAAAAAAGTTTTAAATGATATTGAAAAT
>JAOZUJ010000121.1 GCA_029938745.1 Candidatus Moraniibacteriota bacterium | reverse complement strand
CAGCTGAGGCAATTGCAGCATACACCGCATACAATGCATCATCATCAACAACTGATATCTGTTACAAAGTTGATGTATCACCTTCACAACCTTCAGGATCATATACAGGCTCTGTTACTTATACCGCTACTTCTGATGCTAGTGGGTATTATCAATAAAAAACTGCAATAATCTGAAAAAGACCTGTCTACCGGACAGGCAGGTTGCTTCACATATCACACAAATGGCACATCTGTTCGCAATGATGGTGTATTACGACTTTGCGAGCAAGAAGTGATACAACTTATATGGATTGTAGGGTGTGGATAACTTTTTGTTTTTGAATTTGTTTGTGGTATAATGAAAAAGTTAAATAGAATTTTACTAGTTGGTCGAATGTATGTAAAATAAAAGTTTTAAATAAAAAATAAATATTATGAATATGAAAAAAATTATTGCAGGTGTCGGTGCGTTTGCACTGTCATTAACAGTAGTAGGTGTAGCGATGGCTGCAACAACGACTGACTCACAAAATACATCCGCTACGGTGGAGGAAAATCTTACATTGGACTGTGCTGCTAGCATTGATGTTGATGGAGGTACGCCTATAGTTGCAGATGGTGCTACAATTGAATCAAATACGACAACTTGTGCAGTGACAACAAATGATGCAGCTGGATATCATTTGCAAGTTCGTGAAACCACACAATTAACACATACAGATGCGTCAACAACACTTCCAAATTTTACACCAACATGGACTGGTGCAAATGCTGCTCAGTACACAGCTGGCGGAGGGTTAGCGTTTCGTGTGTCAAATGTTACTGGAGGTAGTACGCATGATAGAGCAACTTTATGGGGAGCTGATACGGCTTGTGGCAATGCTGCTACTGCTGCAGAATTGTATGCTGGTTTACCTTCAGGTCTTGTTGATATTTTGGAGGAGGATGATTATGTTTCAGGTACTTCTACATCAACAATTTGTTATGCAGTATCAGTAGGTTCAACGCAGAAGGCGGGTGAATATAGTGGAACTGTAGAATATAGTGTAACAACTGGTGCTTAATTGGATCATTTTATTCTCTTTAATAATACACGGTATTTTTATTGAAGAGAATATAAATGGGTTAAAGCTCTACTTGAAATAATTATTGATTTTTTGAAAATGAAGACAAATGTTTTATATAGCGGGATATTTATAATAATCACGATTTTTTTTGTTTGTTCATATACGGTAAATGCAGATGAATTGGAAAATGTTGAAGCTGGAATACAAATTTCGCCAAACAGGTTTGACTTTGGAAGTGAGGGAGGTAAGGCTAAAGATGTCGTGGTTAATGTACATAATTATGATGACTTTTCTCATGATGTTGAGATTGTAGTTGAGGATTTTTTTGTAGTGGACGATACGATGAAGCCACAATTTTATGTGCCAGGTGAAGATCATACACGCAAAGCATATGATGTTATTAATTGGATTGAGGTTCCTGATAATTTTACTCTTGAGGGAAATGGCAGTAAGGATGTTTATTTTAAAATTAATATACCAGAGAATCAACCAACCGCTGGATATTATGGTGCTATATTTTTCAAAACACGAGCGCCAGATGTGGAGACTGATGATGAAAACGGTGGCACGGGTGCAAAAATTAAAGTAGATTATCGAGTAGGAACTCTACTTACATTTGCAGTACAGGGTGACGAGCCAATGAAAATTGATGGATATGTAGAAGAATTTGATGTTATAAAAAAAGTTTTTTGGGAGAGTCCAATGACACTTTTTGCAAAATTACATAGTAGTGGGAATGTTCATTATAGCGCAGACGGAAAAATGCAAATTAATAAGTTTGGTAAAAAGTTTGCGATTGTTTACATTGAGTCAGAAAACTTATACCCCGATAGAACACGGACATTCACAGAGCAAGTGCAATTTGGTCCATGGGATTATGGCATGTATAGCGCAACACTTGATATGCAATCGGAGGACGGTACTGTGATATTCCAAGATGAAATTCCGATGTTTTTTGTAATTCCGTGGAAGACGACAGTCATTATTGGTGGTATAGCACTTTTGATTATTAGTGTCATTTATTTCTTCCAAAAATGGTTTAAGGTTGTAAGAAAAAATAAATCTCATAAAGAGAATGGCGATAAAAAATAATTACAGTTTAAAATATTTTGTTAAATAGCATAAAGTCAAAAAAAAGTTATCCACAGTCTAGTGGACAATTTTTTTTGCTTATTTGGAAAGGTTTGTGTTATAATGTATTTGTTGATGTTATATTAGTAGCATTAAATATAATTTTAAGTGAAGTGAACTTTTGTGTGGGTCGATACAAAAATCAAAAAGTAGTTAAATAAGTTAAAAATAAAAAATTATGAACATGAAAAAAATTGTAGCAGGCGTCGGTGCGTTTGCATTGTCACTGACAATCACAAGCTTTGCGCTTGCTGATACTCAAAGCAATACAATCAATTTGGAAGTAAATGTACAAGAGACACTT
>JAOZUJ010000120.1 GCA_029938745.1 Candidatus Moraniibacteriota bacterium | reverse complement strand
GTAACAGCAGCTCCAGACAATGAACTCACATATCATGGAAAACTAACAGATACAAGTAATGTCGCAGTAGCAGATGGAAACTACAACTTCACACTATCAATTTATGATGCAGCAGCAAATGGAACATGTCTATGGACAAATAATATCTCTGCAACAGGTTGCTCAGGATTTGCAACAAAATCAGTAACAATAACAAATGGAATATTCTCAACAATTATTGGAGAATCAGGAGTAGATCAACCACTAAACTTAGATTTTAATGATAACTATTACCTAGAAGTAAAAATAGGAACAAACTTACCAATGTCCCCAAGGAGAAAAATAACACCAACAGGATTTGCTCTGAACTCTCATAGATTAAATGGGCAAGAAGAAGATTACTATTTAAATACATCGTCTAATGCACAGACAAAGTTAGGTGCTTTATCATTGGGAGGTAATTTTACGGTAAATACCGATAATCTTTTTGTTGACACAAATAGTAATCAAGTGGGTATCGGCACAACGACGTTAACAGAAATGCTTACGGTTGGTGGGGCTATAAATTTTGGTTATACAACAAATACAAATGCCGGCACAATTAGATGGAATAATACAAGTTCTGATTTTGAAGGATATGATGGAACACAATGGTTGTCATTAACATCTACAGGAGGAGCTTCTGATTTTCTTTCACTGACAGATACGTTAAATACATACACCGCAGGTTCAATACTATTTACAGATGCAAGTGGTGTTCTGGATGATAACACAGCATTATTTTGGGATGATGCAAATAATCGTTTGGGCATAGGCCTTAATTCACCATTGGAATCACTTTCTATTGCGGGGGCAATTAATTTTGGCAATACAGCAAATACAAATGCTGGAACTATCCGATGGACAGGTGTTGATTTTGAAGGATATGACGGAATGGAATGGTTATCTTTAACGAGCAATGAGACAGATACAACAACGATCAATCAGGTAGAAAAATTATGGGAAGATGATATGACAAGTGATCATCAACTATGTGTTGTAATGGAAGATAAGACATTACAGTGTCTTGGTCGTGATAATAATGGACAGGTTGGAACAGGTGATGACACAGCAAACAAATTATTTCCCGTCGTTGTGCCATTGCCAGATGATGTGCGTAGTGTAAAGGAAGATATGTATAATACATATGCGATACTTGAAAACGGTCAGCTATATGCATGGGGCAATAATGCATATGGACAACTTGGTAATGGCACAACAACAATTCAGCATACTCCTGTGCGCGTTGGAACACTAGAAAACATCACAAAAGTTGCAACAGGAAAAGCAATGTCTGATTATGGAGGGTCAACAGCGTGTGCAGTAGACATTAGTGATGATCTGTATTGTTGGGGTGCAAATGCATATGGTCAAGTTGGAGATAATACAACAACAACTGCAACATCACCAGTACTTGTAATGTCTGATGTGAATGATATTACCGGTGCAGGTGGAGTTTATACGTCGTTTTGTGCAAGTAAAACAGATGGAACTGTCTGGTGTTGGGGACAAAATGGTAATGGACAGCTTGGTGACGGGACGACAGTAGATCGACATGTGCCGACGCAAATCAGTCTAAATAATGTTTCAAAGATCGTTGCAACAGGTGAATGGCGACCTGGGTCAACAGCGTCATATTATAGAACTAGTCGTTGTGCAGTTAAAACAGATGGTACTGTATGGTGCTGGGGTTATAATGGAAATGGTGCACTAGGTGTCGGAGATACAACAAATAGAACAGCTCCAGCACAGGTGACAGGAATTACAACTGCGACAGATGTCGTGGCGACTGGTGGTTGTGAAGCAACGATGTATGTACAACTTGCAGATGGAACGATGCGTTCGTGGGGATATAATGTACACGGACAACTTGGTGATGGCACAGTTGTAAGTGCAACATCACCTGTAAATCCTGGCATTTCAAATGTAAGTAAGATTTCTGCACAGGGAGAGGATGGTGCAACGAGTGTTTGTGCACTTCATGATAATGGTACGATGAGTTGTTGGGGATATAGTGGTCATGGTCAAGCCGGTAATGGTGGCACAGCAAATCAAACAACTCCATATTTATTAAATATTACGGATGTAACTGATATTCGCGTAGGTGGTGTTGGGGCAGGTAATTATCCATGTGCGCTTATTGAGGATGGTCGTTTAATGTGCTGGGGCTACAATGGTTATGGTCAATTAGGAAATGGAACTGTAAATGATGTATACACCCCCCAATACGTAAAAACTCTAAACGAAGCAGGAGACCAGCCAACAACAGGCTTAGGTCTATGGACACAAAATGGATCAGACATTTATTACAACACAGGTAACGTAGGAATAGGAACAACAACTCCTACAACAGCATTAGATGTAAACGGAACAATAAACTCAAACATATTACAATTAGCAGATAGTGGAGCAAATTCAAACCTATGGACTTTAAGAGAACAAGTAGACAATAACTTTGCAATATCTCTCAATGGAACACAAACTTTAA
>JAOZUJ010000119.1 GCA_029938745.1 Candidatus Moraniibacteriota bacterium | reverse complement strand
ATTTTGTTAATCCTCCCGCACGTGTTTTTGCTGTCAGTTCTGAAACCATGTCTGCCCATGCAATATTTGAAATGCCTATTGGTCGAATAATGAGTGCAGTATGATTGAGTATGTTGCCATATTTTTCACCAGTAATTGAAAGCATCGCCTCGCTGGATCTATCATTTTTACCGTTTAATTTAATGTCTCTAGAAAGATTTTGTTCTAACCATTGCATTGAGTCACCACATCTACCAAAATTGTATGTATCAACAAAATCAGTACTGTTGTCATAGCCGTGGTCAAGTAGTGCAACAACATGTTGCCACCAAAATTGTGGGTCCGTTATACTACTGCGTGTATCAATGTCTTGCATCATAAAGTTAAACCACTTATCAATTGCAGTCTCATCAAGAAGCGCGTCAATTTCTTCTTCAGAATATTTAAAGCCGAGTCTTTGACGAATGCGTTCTCTTTCAGCTGCGAGTGAGATCGTGTTTTTTGTGATCAGATTTCCAGTGAGGGGGTCATATGTGTATGTTGAACGTTTGTCTCCATTTTGTGTGATTGTTTGTTTGATTCTATTGTGATTGTCTTTTATGTCAATGGTGCATTTGCATTTTGGATAAGTTCCACTTGCTTCGAGTACCTCATCATATTGACCACCCATTTTTAATTTTTCGCAGTACGTTGTACATGTTCTTTTCGTGGTGGCTTGTGTGGAGAGTGTTGGTCGTATTTGAGGTGCTTGTGCCGTATTGGTTTTTACAGGAGGTTTTTGTGGGGGATTTGACTGTGTTGTTTCTGGCTTTGGTGTATCTTTGATACCAGGTGCAGTGGGACATTCGTCATCAGCATGTATACATGCATACACACAGCTTGGACATGCAGTGTGGTTTGATGGATAACGACAGGTTTTATTAGGATCGTCCGGATTTTCATGGATACTGCCAGATGAACCACAAACACAATCTCGTACATAGCCATAATGTGCATTAGGAATATTTTTGCAATCCGTCTGCACGCATCCTACACCAGATCGTGATTCCCATGTATAACCTGACTTGCAATCATCCGGACCAATTGCATATGAGTAAAGCAAAGGAAAAAAAAGTAGTATAAAAATACTAAAATAAAAATAAGTGTGTTTATGTATGTGTAATAATCGATTGTGCATAGTATTGTAAAATAATAATTATGCTGTGCGATTGTATACGAAGAGATTTTGTTTGTTGTATATATTGTAACACAATTTTATTTTATATAATAATCTAATAAAATTTAGTTGAAAAAAACGTCAAAATGCGATAAGGTTATAGATATAACTTTATCGAATTTTTTATTATGGAACGTTACGAACATAAAAAGGTAGAAGAGAAATGGCGTGAGAAATGGACGCAGGCGAATGTGTACAAAACAACAGAGGATTCTGATAAGGAAAAGTTTTATATTCTTGATATGTTTCCGTATCCTTCTGGTGATGGTCTTCATGTTGGTCATCCAAAGGGTTACATTGCGACTGATATTATCTCGCGGTATAAAAAGATGCAAAACTTTAATGTATTGCATCCGATGGGCTGGGATGCCTTTGGGCTTCCAGCAGAACAACATGCACTTAAAAATAAAGTGCATCCTCGTATAGGAACTGATAAAAATATTGCAACATTCAAAAAACAATTAGAAAAGATCTCTCTCAATTATGATTGGGAGCGAGAGATCTCAACTACGGACCCAGATTTTTATAAATGGACACAATGGGCATTTGTTCAGATGTATAAAAAAGGTTTGGTATATCAATCCAATGAACCAATAAACTGGTGCCCATCATGCAAGACAGGACTTGCAAATGAGGATTTGGAGAATGGTTGCTGTGAGAGATGTGATACACCAATAGAAAAGAAAAAGATCCCACAATGGGTGATAAAAATTACAGATTATGCAGACAGAATGCTCGCTGATATAGATAAATTAGATTGGCAAGAAAGCATTAAAGAATCACAACGTAATTGGATAGGGCGATCGGAAGGAGCAACAATAGAATTTGGAATTAAAAATGAAGAATTAAAAATTGAAGTTTTTACGACACGTCCAGACACACTTTTTGGGGCTACTTATATGGTACTTGCGCCTGAGCATGAATTAATTGATGGTTTGAAAGATAGAATTGAAAATATTGCTGAAGTTGTAGAGTATCAAAAACAGGCACAGGCAAAAACTGAAATTGAACGGACTGCTGAAGGGAAAGAAAAAACTGGTGTGAAACTAGATGGTGTGATGGCAGTAAATCCTGTGAATGATGAAGAAATCCCAATTTTTATTGCGGACTATGTACTTGCAGATTATGGTACAGGTGCGATTATGGCGGTGCCAGCACATGATGAGCGCGATTTTGAATTTGCCCAGAAATATGATTTGCAAATTATTGAGGTAATATCGAGGGGCAATGTAGATAAGGCTGTGTATACGGGAGATGGCGTGCTTGTAAATTCTGGTGAATTTGATGGAATGGATTCAGAGGAGGCTAAGGAAAAAATAACTCAGCAAGCTGGTG
>JAOZUJ010000118.1 GCA_029938745.1 Candidatus Moraniibacteriota bacterium | reverse complement strand
TTAGATGATATTAAGCCTGCATGGAAAAATAAGTTGGAAGCAGATAAAGAGAAAGCGTTTTTATCAAAGGAGCTTGGCATTATAAAAACAGATGTACCAATAGAGCAAATTAATTATGATTTTGCACAGACTGCTGATATGACTTTTGACACAGCGCGAAAAATGTTCATGCAATTAGGATTTACAAGTCTCCTGAAACGATTGCCAGACAGTGATGAAAATAATGGCGACGAAATACAAGTTGTAACAGTATCAGAAAAAGATGTTAAAAAAGTTTTGGATAATTGTGCACATGAAGAAGTGTCTATAGCTATAGATTGTACGCAAGGACATTTGCATGGTTTGGTAATTATTGCAGAAGATGAATTATCATATATTTATACAACTGACAAAGTGAAAAAATTATGTAAACAATTTTTGGAAGATGATAATAGTAAAAAAATTGTTTTTGATATAAAGAACATGATGCATGCACTGAAAAGTTGTGGTGTTACACTTGCAGGTGCGGTGCAAGATGTATTATTACAATCGTATGTTGTTGGGCAAAATAAAAAGCTAACATTTGATGCTTTGGTGTTTGATATATTTGGCGTGATGTTTGATAAAAAGGATGCAGGCGCACAAATGGCACTTGGACTCAGGGATAATGATAGTGAAAAGCAGTCAGTGTGTGAAAAAGCATATTACACACAAAAACTCGCGCATCACTTTGATGAGAAGATTAAAGAGACTATAAAAACTCAAAAAGAAAAAGCAAATATTAGTACAATTTTAGATACAATAGAGATGCCTCTCATTCAAATTCTTTTTGATATGGAAGAGCAAGGTATTAAGCTTGATAAAGATACATTTAGTGAAATTGCGGAGTATATTGATAAAAATATAGAGGAATTATCAGAAAGTATTTATAAATATGCGGGAGAGACATTCAATATTAACTCCACAAAACAATTACGTGTTATTTTGTTTGAAAAGTTACAGATTGATACAAAAAATATCAAAAAAACAAAAACAGGATTTTCTACAGCATCAAGTGAATTAGAAAAGATGCGTGAGTGCAGTCCAATTATAGAAAAAATTGAAAAGTATCGTGAATTATTTAAGCTCAAAACAACATATATTGATGTGTTGCCAACGCTCACAGATAGTAATAGTCGCATCCATACAACATTCAATCAAGCGGTTACATCAACTGGTAGATTGTCATCATCAGAGCCAAATCTACAAAACATCCCAATTCGTACCCAAGAAGGGCGCAAAATGCGTGATGGTTTTGTGGCGGAAGATGGTTATTCTTTGGTTAGTGCTGACTATTCTCAAATTGATCTTCGGTGTGTGGCACATGCGAGTAGAGATAAAAAGATGATTGAGGCATTTAATGATGGAATTGATATTCACACAATGACAGCAGCAACGGTAATGGGCAAAAAACCAGAAGATATCACAAAGGCTGAGCGAGCTAGTGCAAAGGAATTAAACTTTGGACTTATTTATGGTATGGGAACACACGGATTTGCAATAGCTGCGGGTATAAGCAGGGAAGAAGCAAAGAAATTTATCAAAACATATTTTGAACAATTTTCAGGAGTGAAAGATTATATTGAAAACACAAAAAAAGAAGCAGCGGAAACTGGCTATGTAGAGACACTATTTGGGCGCAGGAGATATGTGCCAAATATTACAGCAAAAAACTTTATGCTCAAAAGTGGAGCAGAGCGAGCGGCAATAAATATGCCAATTCAAGGGCTTACAGCAGATATAATGAAACTAGCGATGATCGCAGCAGATCGATATATTGCAAAAACATATAAAGAAGATGATGTGTATGCAATATTGCAAGTGCATGATGAAATTATATTTGAAGTTAAAAAAGAATTAGTAAAAGACTTCAATAAAAACATCGTAAGAATAATGGAAAATGTCTGTAAATTATCAGTACCACTCGTAGTTGATACAGAAACAGGAAATAATTGGGGTGAATTATAGGTATTGTGTTATACTATAAAAAGTATTTATTAGTAATAAAAAATATGAAAAAAATATTTTTGAGTGGGTTTGTGGTGGTAATAATCTTTGGACTTAGTGCTTGTGAGAGTGCTGTAAAATCACCAATTGTTGAAGTAGAGGATGATCAAGAGTTTGAAAATTTGGAGGAAGATTTTACATTTGAAAATTTAGTTGTAGACAAGAGGTTGGAAGGGTATACACAGCGCGGTGAATTAAAATTTCCATACTATTTTGTTTTTTCAAAAAATGGAAATGTCAAAATGTATGAAAAACCTTTTGAGATTGAAGATTGGGAGCTTGTGCAAGATTTTAATATTGTGAAGGGTCGTGTAAATACAGAGGATGCAAGTATAGATGATATTATTGATTGGTCTGATGTACTCAAGCTAACTACACTAGGAGAGCTTGAAGATTCTGATGGTATGATTACGGCAATTGATGATGGTATTGATGTTACGCTGTATGTTGAGGGCGCACAAGTTGGTGCGGAATCACCCTTTAATATGAAGATGTTTGTTGGTCCAAGTGGTCAAAATATAGTTATTGATTTTTTAC
>JAOZUJ010000117.1 GCA_029938745.1 Candidatus Moraniibacteriota bacterium | reverse complement strand
AAAATTATAATTAAAGCAATGCGCGATGTACGTCCAATGAAATTTTTTGGCATTCCTGGAGTAATCATTATAATCACTGCATTTGCTATATTTATTATATTTTTGATACTTTATATTCCAGACTTACAGATCACACCATACAGAAACTATCTTATGACCTCTATTGTACTACTACTCGTTGGTATGCAGTTTATTATTTTTGCACTCATTGCTGACATGATCAAATCAAATAGACAACTTACAGAAGATATGATGTATCAACAGAAAAAACAAAAATATGCGTCAAAAAAATAACTTTAATATTTTATTTATTTCCAGAGCATATCCGCCGGTTGTTGGTGGTATTGAAAACCAAAATTACGAATTGTCACAATGGTTACCACAAATTACACCAACAACTACAATAGCTAATGCTCATGGTAAAAAGTTTTTACCGTTTTTTCTCTTACGTTTATTTACTACGCTTCCATTTACTGCAAAAAAATATGATGTTATTCTCCTCGGCGATGGTGTTTTGGGAATTGTATCTTGGTGGATAAAATTATTTCACAAAAATACAAAAGTCGTTTGTATTACACATGGACTTGATTTGACATACAAAAACAATTTTTATCAAAAGTGGTGGGTCCAAAAATTTATCCCAACGTGTGACAAACTTATCGCCGTTGGAAACCAGACAATCATTGAAGGCGTGAAACGTGGCATAAACAAAGATCAATTTGTTTTTATCCCAAATGGTGTAGATCCACAAAAATTTATACACGATGACATACAGAAAGATGCAATTTTTGATGTCATTGATAAAAGATATCATAACAAAAAAATACTTCTCACATTTGGCCGTCTTGCTCGTCGCAAAGGTGTTGCGTGGTTTATTCATAATGTACTACCACAACTACCAGAAGATATAATTTATATTGTTGCAGGAAACGGACCAGATAAACAAAATATCGAAAATGCTATCAAAGAAACAGCTACACAAAAACATGTACTAATGATGGGCTATGTTGAAGATGCTAATCGTGACAAAATATTTGCTGGTGCAGACATTTTCATTCAACCAAATATCACAGTTGATGGTGATATGGAAGGATTTGGCATCAGCGTTATTGAAGCAGGCGTAAGTGGATTACCTGTACTTGCCTCAGAGCTCGAGGGTCTCAAAGATGCTATTACCAACAATCAAAACGGTATACTCGTCGAAACAGAAAATGCAACGGATTGGCAAGAAAAAGTCACAATGGTCTTATCTGATGACTTTGATAAAATAGCATTCGGAAAAAACGCACAAAAATACATAATAGAGAATCTTGGTTGGGAAAAAATTGCAAAAATGTATTATGATATTCTACAAAACATATAAAAATGCTATACTAAAAATTGTTAGTGACCAATAATTTAATATAAAAATATTCAATCTGTTTTTCAATAATTTATGTCAGAATTTTTATCACAACAATTATTATTTATCATAACGACATTTATACTCCTCATTATTCCAGGATGGTTTTTTTTACGAGCATTGTTTCATCGTGATCAATTTACACCAATTGAACGCTTTGTCTTGAGCGTTCCCACTAGTTTTGCAATTGTGACACTTTCTATTATCGCGTTAGATGCTTTTGGCGTTGCACTCACACAGCAAAGCATCTTAATTGTAATTGCAGTCATCACAATACAGTTCCTTCTATTTGCAATTTTTATTAAACACAAAAAACCAACATCAAATAACAATGACATTTTCACTTTTTCCAAAAAGCAAACCACACTTATTGTAATACTTATTATTTTTACAATTGTTGTAAAAGGTATTTTTCTCATAAACACCATATTCCCGACAGCGACTGATCTCGGTCATCACATGTTTTGGGTAGAAAAGATCACAGTTGACCAATCACTACCCTCCTATGAAAAAATTGAAATTGAAATGAATGATAACACACCTTCATTTACACAGCCACAATCAATTGCTGATTTTATTGTCGGTGAACACATTATTTTTGCTGTTATCAAAACAATGACAAAACAATCTGTTATAAGCACTTTCCCTTCTCTTGTTCTTTTTGTAATAAATATTTTTAGTATTTTGATGCTTTTTATTCTGTCTCACAGACTATTCGAGCGATATCGCTATGGTGCACAAATTGCAATTCTCACACTACTATTTGCAGGACCTCTTTGGGCTGTTAGTGGTGCAAGTGCAAAATTTATTAGTGGCGGTGTAATTGGTAATCTCTTGGGCAACCTCCTTATCCCTGCAATTATCTATTTTTTATACCGCGCATTTTATGAAAAGAAAGCGACTCTGCTCGTTGGTGCGATTATTCTCACAACAGCACTTGCATACACACACCACTTAAGCGCATTTATCTTTGGATATATTTTTATTTTTAGTATCATCGGTTTTGTTCTTCTACAAAAAGATGGCTGGGATGGTTACAAAAAACTTTTTTTACTCCTCAAAAATCCTTATATTATTCCACTTCTCATATTTGTCGCAAGTGCACTTCTTTTTCTTGCACCACCATCATACCTTGATCGCGATGCGATTTCATCATCTATTGG
>JAOZUJ010000004.1 GCA_029938745.1 Candidatus Moraniibacteriota bacterium | reverse complement strand
ATTTCATATTCATATTCATTTTATTTTTAACTCACAAAAGCTATCAAAAATCTTATAAATCTAGCTAGGAAAGCAGTCTTCTGGACAGCTTTCTGTGTCTTCACCGCCCTCCCAATCACACCAACCATCACCACAATCTCCACCACCTTCACAATCCATTGGACAGGATTCAGGATCTTCTGGACCATTACACTCACCATCACCACATTCTCCGCAGTCATCATAACAAGATTCCGGGTCTTCTTCGCCCCACGTACATTCGCCATCACCACATTCTCCGCAGTCATCATAACAAGATTCCGGGTCTTCTTCGCCCCACGTACATTCGCCATCACCACATTCTCCGCAATCATTATAACAAGAATCGGCATCTTCTGGACCATTACACTCATAGTCACCGCATTCTCCACAATCGTCGTAGCATGAATATGGATCTTCACCACCCGCCCAATCACACTCACCATCTCCACATTCTCCGCAATCTTCTGCGCAAGATTCTACATCTTCTGGACCATTACACTCACCATCGCCACACCACATCACATTGTATGGAATATCTAGATCATCATCATATGAAATGTCGATTGTATTTGTACCTATGCCTGATACAGTTGAGTCTATATTATATTTTCCAACTTTATTTGCACCAAAAACAACATCTACATAATCAAATGTATTTTTTGGAAAAGATACGCTATATGTTCTGTCACAAGAAATATTATTTACAGTCGTTGTACATGTCCACGCATTATCCATTACCGCAAAAGTAACATCATTTGGAATATTGATATTCAAATGTGCAGAATTCAACTGTTCAAAATATGGATTGCTAACCTCAATTCTACAATGAATATCCTCATCTATCCGTGCGTTTATATCTCCACAAATAGGAGGCTCCGTTGCAATTACATTGATTATGAACTTACGTCCAGTAAGTATCAACGCTATAAAGAAAATCGTGATCGTAAGAAAAGTTTTTTTTGTATTTTTCATATCAACTAATAAATTTCTTTTATTTCAAACTATAAGTATTATACAATAATTTCTGGAAATATCCAAACTCTCTGTTATGATATTGATTTTTCCCTTACTTACGTAAATATTATATTTGAACAGTTTTACCAACAATCCCACCACTAAGAGTAATGTCCATATCTTTTGGAACTTGTTTACGTCTAATGCAAACAACATCAGATTGTCTTAATAATAATTGTTGCGGTAATAATCGACCATTGTAATTATAACCGAGCGATACAGCATGGGCACCGACATCGTGTTGAATCAAAATATCTCCAATTTCAAGCTTAGGTAACCGCCTTTCTACAGCAAGTTTATCATTATTTCTACATAAAGAACCTACCACATCAACTACCTCAGTTATTTTATCATCTTCCTTACCAAAAACTGAAAGTTTGTGATATGTATCATAGATTGCTGGACGCGGATTAATATTTGTACTTGCGTCTACGCCAACATACTTACGATATTTATTCATAATATTTTCAACACGCATAACCAAAACCCCGTGAGGTCCAGTCATATACCGACCAAACTCTGTGTAAAGATCTGGCACATATCCAACAATATTTTCTAAGTCTTGCATAACTTCAATAATACGAGATGTCATTTTTGCAATATTAACAGGCTTATCCTTTGGTCCATACGGAATTCCAAGTCCGCCTCCGATATTGATAAAATCCAATTTAATATTCAACTCTTTATGCAATCGCATCACTACTTCACTAAGCATTTGCGTATTTTGAACAAAGTACTCATGATCTAATTCATTTGAACAGATCATCGTATGCAAACCAAATTTTTTAGCACCTCTTTTTTGCGCTTGTGCATATACTTCAATAATTTGCTTATCTGGCACACCAAATTTTGACTCTACCGGATCCCCAATAATATCATTACCAGACCTTGCTGACCCTGGATTATAACGAAAACAAATCCTTTCTGGCATTTGCGGAACTTTATCAATAAAACTTACATCATCCAAATTCAAAATACAGCCACCGTCTGCAACAGCAACTTCAAATTCTTCCTTGGACGTATTGTTGGATGTAAATATGATATTCTCTGGTTTTACACCAAGCTTTCTAACCATTAACAGTTCTTGAATAGAACTGCAATCAAAACCAGACCCCAAATCCAACATCAGTTTCAGAATTACTGGCTCTGGCGTAGCCTTGACTGCAAAAAAATTATTGTATTTCAAATCTTTGAAACATTCGGATAAATTAACATATTCATCAATAATGCCTTGTGCATCATACAATACAAAAGGTGTTCCAAATTCATTAATGATCTTTGGCAGTACTTGCTTCAATTTTTTTTCAAAATTATTATTAATTGGCATTATTATATTATTAAAAAAGCAAAAATTTTTCTGTCATAATATCACCTTTTTCTATTTCATCCCACATTATTGAAGCTACTGGTGGACCAGTGCCAATATTACATTTTTCATTTATATCAAAAAAAGGTTGCTCATTTAACTCATTAAAGATATATTTTTGTTGATTTACATCCTTTGTTATATCCTCTGCAATGACATCAAAGCCAATAATAAAAAAGTTATGTTTTTGCGTAAAATGTTCACTTTTTTCTATAAATGTTTGATGAATATTATCTGTTTCATCAATCATGTCACCACCCAGATCTAAGGCATGTGGCAAGTCTACATCAAAAATAATTTTTTTGTCATCATCTATGATATCACTAAGTAGAATATGATTTTTTTTTAATTTATTTTTAACAAGATCATTGATAACAATATAGCGCAGTGTATGTACTTTTGAATTATACCCTCCTCGCTCTGGATTCGCATTTTTTATATCAATCAATTCTTGAACTGTATGAATGCCATCTCCGACAATATATGCTGGACACCTCTGCACACATGATATAAATTTACCATTAATTACTAGTATGCGATATTGCTTTCCATTATATTGTTTTTCCACTAGTGCTACAGACTTACTATGTAATATTTTTTTCACAGCAATGTGTAATTTTTCCTCTGTATCAACATCAACAAAAACATTTTTTGCTAAAGTACCTCGCACTGGCTTCACAACACACGGAAATTCATGTGTTATATGTGTCAAATCATTCTTGGTCTTTGCAACACCAAGTGTTTCCGCAACAGAAATATTATTTGCTTTCATTATTTGCTTCTGAAAGGTCTTATTTGTTATATATGGGAGTCGCATCCTTATTGACACTGCGCCTGGCAACGTATCATACATAAATCCTCTGCCATCTTTTGCTACATGAATAATTAGTTTTTTATAATGAATTCTTTTTATATCATATCCACGCTCAATTCCCTCCTCTATGAACATCCATCGATTTCTGTTTAATTTGTTCTTATCAATTGGATATGCTTTGTAATATTGTTTTTTGATCATATTATTATCTCTGAATATACTTTTTTTTCAAAACAACAAAAACTTTTTTGTCATAATGTCGATTTTTTCTATTTCATCCCACATGACCTTAGCTACTGGTGCGCCAGTGCCAATATTGCATTTTTCATTAACATCAAAAAATGGCTGTTCATTTAATTCATTAAAAATATATTTTTGTTTATTTGCGTCTTTTGTAATATCCTCGGCAATGACATCAAATCCTACGATAAAAATATCATTCATTTGTGAGAATCGCTCACTTACGTCTACAAAAGTTTCGTGAACTTCACTTGTTTTCTCAATAAAATCACCTCCATACAACACAAATACATTTGTCCCTATAACAATATTACGATCTTTTGCGAGTACATCGTCTAATACAACATTTTCATTTTGTAGCTTCTCTTTTACAAAATCATCAATCGCAATGCGGTGTATTGTATGTGTCAATGAATCATGTGCGCCGCGCTCAGGATCTGCATTTTTTATATCAATCAATTCTTGAACTGTATGAATGCCATCTCCGACAATACGCGCAGGATCTTTTTCAACACATGACACAAGTTTTCCATTTACTGTTAAAAATCTGTATTCCTTTCCTGTTACCATCTCTTCAATTAATGCTGTCCCACCCTTACTGTCAGTTACTTTTTTAACTAATTTCCTTAGCTCTTGCGCATCCCCGATGTTAGTGAAAACATTTTGTGACAAACTACCTTGCACCGGCTTCACAACACACGGAAATCGACATGTGATCTGTTTGAGGTCATCTACACTTTTTGCAATACCAAAAGTTTCTGCAACAGAGACGCCTGACGCTTTCATGATCTTTTTTTGAAAAAACTTATTTGCAATATATGGTATATGTGTTCGTGCCACGAGAGCTCCTGGTAATGTATCATAAATAAATCCCTTACCATTTTTTTCCACAAAAAAAATACGTTTTTGTGGATGAATCTTTTTTATATCATATCCACGTCTTAGTCCCTCCTTTATGAACATCCATCGATTTCTGTTTAATTTACTCTTATCGATTGGATATGCTTTATTATACTGTTTTGTAACCATGTCTAAATTATACGTATAAATTTCCAATTCGCAAATGCATTGGTCATTATTTTATAAAATGATATACTAGATATTATAAAACGTAAATATTTATATTATGAATAAAGAGATTTTCAAAGCCTATGATATTCGAGGTATTTATCCAACTGATATCGATGAAGACACAGTATATAAAATTGGTCGTGCTATTGTTGATGAATTGGATGCAAAAGTTCTCGCTGTTGGTCGCGATGCTCGTGAATCTGGACCATTGCTCCATAAAGCATTAATTAGTGGTGTTACTGATGCTGGTTGCGATGTGATCGATCTTGGTATGATCACAACACCAATGTTATACTTTTCTTCACATCAGCTTGACGTTGACGGTGCAATTGCAGTTACGGCTTCGCATAACCCTGGAGAATATAACGGAATCAAAGTCTGTCGCAAAAATGCGATTCCTGTTGGTAGTGCAAGTGGACTAAACGATATTCGTGATGCAGTCATAACTAATCAGTTTAGTGAGATAAAAGAAATAGGAAATGTATCACAACATGATATCAAACCAGCTTACTATGAATATTTTGGAAAGTTCGCTAATTTTGAAGATAAAAAATTTACAATTGTCGTTGATTGTGCAAATACGATGGGCGTATTGGAATTACCTTTTTATACAAAAGAATTTGCTGACAATTTTGATGTCATAGAATTGTATTGTGATTTAGACAATGCATACAATGCGCATGAAGCAAATCCACTCAATACTGATACGTTGGCAGAATTACAAACGCGTGTCATCAAAGAAGGTGCTGATCTTGGTATTGCCTATGACGGCGATGCGGACCGTGTTGGCTTTGTGGATGAAACTGGTAAAATTATACCTATGGACCTCATAACAGGACTTATCGCAAAAGTTTTATTAGAAAAAAATAAAGATGCAATAATTCTCTATGATTTGCGTTCATCGCGTGCAGTAAAAGAAATTATCGAAGAAAGTGGTGGCACTGCACACGAATGTCGTGTCGGTCATGCATTTATTAAACAACAAATGCTAGAAGAAGATGCACTTTTTGCTGGTGAACTATCAGGTCACTATTATTTTCAAGCAAACAAAAATGGTGAAGTGAGTACACTCGCAGCCTTTACGCTTCTTAATCTCATGGTAGAGACAAATCAAAAGATCTCACAACTCATTCAAGATTTGCACAGATATCATCACAGTGGTGAGATCAATTCAGAAGTACATGATAAAGACGCAGTACTTGCAACCCTCAAAGAAAAGTATGCTGATGGCAAATTATCAGAATTAGATGGCATTAAAATCGACTTCCCTGATTGGTGGTTCAATGTGCGTGCATCAAACACAGAGCCCGTACTCCGATTAAACTGCGAGGCAACTACACAAGAGCTGATGGAACAAAAACGTGATGAATTACTTGCGATTATTCGCGGATAATTTTACAAAATTATAAAAACACACCCTATGTATTTATGGTGTGTTTTTTAGATTGTTACGTAACATGTTACGTAACATACTACGTAACAATAGAAATATAATTATACTACAAATCCAATTTTTTCTTTTACTTCTTGCATTTTTTGTTCTGCTTGTTTACCCGCTTTTTGAGCGCCTTCATTTAAAACTTCTTTTACTTTGTCATCACTAATTGAATTTATTTTTTCTTGAAATGGTGTTAAAAAATTTACAATAACATCTGTAAGACCATCTTTGAAATCACCATATCCCTTACCAACATAGTCATTTTCTATATCATCAGTACTTTTATTTGATAACAAAGAATAAATATTTATTAAATTTTTTAGAGCAGGTTTATCATCGCTGTACACGATTTCGCTACCACTATCTGTTACCGCTTTACGAATTTTTTTACTAACAATATCAGCAGAATCCATAAGTGTAATATAATTATATTCACTTGTTGCCGATTTACTCATTTTTTTTGTTGGATCATCAAGTCCCATTACTCTCTTTCCTTCTTTATTTAGTTTTACATCTGGAACAATAAACGTGTCACCAAAAATTTTATTGAATCGTCTTGCAAGCGTGCGAGTAAGTTCAACATGTTGTACTTGATCCTCTCCAACTGGAACAACATCCGTATCATATAACAAAATGTCTGCAGCCATAAGCACTGGATAATCAAACAAACCAACACTTGCTCGTTCAGATCCATCTTTACCACTCTTATCCTTAAACTGAGTCATTTTTTCCATATCCCCCATCCTCGCAACTGTACAGTTAAGCAACCAACATAGCTCGGCATGCGCGCTAACGTCTGATTGCACAAAAATATTTGATTTGTCTGGATCAATGCCAAGCGCTATATATGCCTTTGTTACATCAAGTATGTGTCGTCGCAACTCCTCTGGATTTTGAGAGACTGTAATTGCATGTAGATCAACGATACAAAAAGTAGCGTCATATTCATCTTGCATAGAAACCCAATTTTTGATTGCACCAAGATAATTTCCCAAATGCAATTCTCCACTCGGTTGTACGCCTGAAAATGTTTTCTTCATAAAATAGATTTTAATATATTAGCCTGCCTGCCGGTAAGCAGGTATATTAGTATATTAGTATATTAGAACACTTTACACAACAAAAAGGACACCCACAAAGGGTGTCCCTACATTCACTTTACACATTTAGAACGAATAGAATGTTTGCAACGTTTCACTATACCTCAATGACAACTGGCAAGATCATTGGACGTCGTTGTGTTTTTTGAAAAAGATATTCACCGATACGATCACGAATTTCATTTTCTACTTGACGAGAGTCCATTTTTGAATCCTTACTTGTAGTTTTTTTGACAATTGCCTTTACTTTCTTCTTTGTTTCATTTACAAGATCAAAATTATCTTTTACGTAAATAAAACCACGAGAAGTAATTTGCATATTGCCGACAACTTCTTTTGTTTTGCTATCAATGAGAACTGTGATCACATACATTCCATCTTCTGACAACATTTGTCTATCTCGCAGGACGACGTGTCCGATGTCACCAACACCAAGTCCATCAACAAACACATAACTTGCATCTGCTTTCTCTTTGCGAATGCGACTTCCCTTCTTGCTAAATTCAATCATTGAACCATTGTCCAAAATCGCAATACGCTTCGGGGAAAAACCATCCTCTATAGCAAGCTTCGCAGATTCTTTTAACATGAAGTAATTTGCATAAATTGGAATAAAATACTGTGGCTGTGCAAATTTGATCATTTCTTTAATATCGCCCTGTGTTGCATGACCACCCATATGTATATCCATAATATCTGAGTGTACTACATTATCACATTTACGATATAAATTATCCTTCAATCGCTGTACTGAACGTTCATTACCCGGAATAACAGATGAAGAAAATACGATTGTATCTGACTTTTTCAATTTTATAAATCTATGATTGTCTGTAACAATTCTATTCAATACTGCGTTATGCTCTCCCTGTGCTCCAGTACAAAGTACAAGAATTTTATTATCTGGATATTTATCAATATCGTTAATTGGAATCAGAAGATCTTTACTCACATTCAAATATCCTAATTGTTGTGCTATCTCAATATTTGTCCGCATAGAATACCCATCAAGAGCAACCTTACGTCCAATTTTTTGTGCATAGTGCAAAAGCAACTTAATACGTTTGATTTGAGAAGCAAATGTCCCAAGTATAATACGACCTTGTGCTTCTCTTACAAGTGTTTCAAGATTTACTTGCACTTCTTTTTCACTGCTTATCTCTTTTTTCATTACGCCAAGACTCTCAAGCATCAAAATCCGCGGTGCTGGAAAATCTTTTAGCTTTTCATATGAAACCGTCTGACCGTCTGCAGGATCATGACTAATAGTCCAATCTCCAAGATGTATTGCAGTACCAACTGGTGTTACAAGTGCAACTCCCATAGAATCCATAATGGAATGCTCTACTTCAAAGAAATTTGCAACAAATTCACCAAGACGAATTTTACGATCAATATTTTTTACACTAATTGTACGAATTCTATCACTACCACCCGGATCACCATCTTCTAATTTCTTTTTTATAAGAGCTAAAGTTAAATCTCGTGCAATAACTGGTGGATATCCGAGTTCCTTCAATAACACTGGTGCAGCGCCAATATGATCTAAATGTCCATGTGTAAATATAACACCACGAATATTTTGCTCTTTACCCTTTAGATAACTTGCATTTGGTACAATGTAATCAATTCCTGGCATATCTTCTTCTGGAAATTGCATTCCCATATCAACAATTACAATATCCTTACCATATTCAAAAATAACCATATTGCGACCTACCTCTTCTTGACCTCCCATTGGGATAATACGTAATGTATCTTTAGCAGTTTTTGGTATTTTTGCATTTCGCTGTTCACCATTAGACTGTGTTGAAGAAACAATACGTTCAGCGTTTGTTTTTGGTCCTTGCCTACGTCCACCTCCACGTTTTTTCCCATGTTTTTTTGTTGCCTTTTTTGTGCTTTTTTTCACACTTTTTTTTGCAACACTCTTCTTATTCGTCACCTTCTTGCTCGTAGTTGTTTTCGTTTTTGCAGAAGATGACGTTGTTTTTTTTGCGCCACTTTTATGCACAGTGTTCTTTTTTGCATTATCACGTGCTTTTTGCACATTTTTTTGTGCTGTTCTACTTATAACTCGTCCAGTGCTACTACTTTTTGATGTAGACTGACGTGTTTGTTTTGTCTTTTTCATAGTTAAAAATATACAAATTTTTTATGACAATCTAATTAACATCAAAAAAATAATTTGTAATTATATTTAATTACATAAATAAAAGTTTATGTGCAATAACATATGTTAAAAAATAATCGACCATTTTTAACGTGTTTATTACACTTGCTTTATAATGTGGATCTTGTGAAAGATTTGAACTTTCCCTTTGCCTTCATTTCTCATTTATACAAGAAACATACGTGCAAGATCAGTAATATATACAAATATATTTATTACATAAAAAGTATATATTATAAAGTGTTACTCAAGAAGTATTCAATAGTTGTTTCACTATATCATATAATTCTTAATTAGTCAACACTAGTTTAGTGCTTTTTTAAAGTCTTCTACCATATCAACTGGCGTTGGATCTTGTTCATATTCCAATGCAAGATAATACGACACCCAATCACACAGAGAAATTGTTGAAAATAATTTTTCTAAAATATTCTTACCCTTCATTACGATAATTTCACTTTCAATACCTTTTTTTTGCAATGCCTTTGCAGTCGCACCATATCGCAATAGATCACGTGGATGATCATCAGGATCTTGTAACATTATAATATGAAATTTCGCCTGTGGATTTGTAAATCCTACAAATTCATTATGATTCAATTCTGGAAAATAATTACAAAATGCTGGCACCTTACTATTTTCATTGATTTTAATTTTCCAGATCATTGCAAGTGAACGAAACTTTTCCGAAGCATAAATAATTGGTGTTGTGCCAATAAGTTTTCGCGCGAGCTCCTTTCCTCGTTCTTCTGAATTTTCTACCATTAATTGTAATTGTGGAACCATATCATTGACCACCTTTTCTTTATGATCTGGAATTTTCCCTGTATTAATCAATATTTGCAAAATAGCCGCAAAAAAATGTCCTGTCGCCATACGTGGTTGAAAATTTTCAAATGGCACAGGCATTTTGACATGTGGTATATTATTTTGCAAACACATTTGTTCAAGTTGTCCTCCAGCAGAAATGCCGACACACGCCAACTCATTATCAATTGCCTCTTGAAAAGATGAGATTGTTTCTTCTGTATTACCAGAATGTGAACAAATAATATTCAGACAATGATCATACGATTCTATCGGCAACTTATACGTACGGTTTTGATGTATTCCAATTCGTTTTATTTTACGATTATTTTCAAAGAGATCATTCATGCAACATTTAAGCATATCAGCAGGTAACGCACTTCCACCCATACCCGACACGACAATTCGTGAAAAATCATCTGATACTTTTATATCTTTTGCAATATCAAAACCCTCTGCAAATTGTCCAGGTGTCGAAAGAATTACCTTTCGTAAATTACTTTGATCAATATCTTGATTCATATTTTTTTTATTTTATTTCTTTACACGCTTTTCTTTAATGTACCATGATTGCACATTCGTATATCGGTCACATGATAAATTAGCACGATTTACTTGTACATCTTTAATACTATCACTATACATAAAAGAAAGCTTTGGTGCAAAAAGAAATATTGCTGGAATTTCACCTTTTAACCGTTGTTGTTGTTTTTTGTACAATTCATTTTTGTCATCATTATTTTGTATTGCCAATAAATTTGTCAACGATTCATCCATTTCTTTATCGTCAAATAATGCATAATTTACGCCAGGATCATCTTTTTCTTTTGAATGCCATAGTGATAATAAATTTGGTTCAAACCGCATTTGATGTGCATATAGAAGTGCATCATAATCACGTGGCTTAATAATGTTTGTTTCTAAATTACCCTTGTCATGCTCTTGAATATGCAATTCTGCACCAATCTCTTTCCATTGATTTTGCAATATCTCTGCTACACGTACAAGAGCATCTTGGCTTGCATTAATATGCAATGTAAACGATAATCGCGCATCGCCCTTTGAGCGAATGCCGTCATCACCCTTTTCCCACCCTTTTTCATCTAGTAAAGCGTTTGCACTATCACGATCAAAACCTGGTTGTTGCTCATCTGCATTAAATCCTACAATTCCGTCTGCAAATGGTGAGTATCGAGACTGCGCATTATCTGAAAAAATTTCTTGCACAATTGCATCTCTATCAGTTGCACGTGACAAAGCTTCACGTACCTCATCAAATGCAAGTGGCACACTTTTTGTTTGATTGAAAAATATAGCAAAATAATGTGGTAATTCAATTGACTTTTTTTGTGCAATCTCACTCAATGCATCAATATGCTCTTTTTTATCCACAATCACTGCTGAGACTTCTCCATTATTATATGCGCCAACAGCCTCTGCGCGTGTCGGATAAAAATTAATAACAAATTTTGTAATAAACGCCTTGCCTTTATAATAATTTTCATTTGAACGCAACACATAAGAAGAGATAAGATCATCTACTTCATCAATATCAAGGTCAACAAATTCATACGCACCAGTACCAATTGGCTTTTGGTTATATTCTGCAAGTTGAAACTGCTCTGGACCAATATTTTCCCAAATATGTTTTGGTATTAATCCCAAAGTTAAATTATGCAAAAAAGTACTATTTGCCTCATTCAAGATAAACTTTACTGTATAGTCATCAACTTTTTCTGTACGAACATCATTCCATATAAGTCGCATTTCATTGCTAACGCCAGCAGCACCATACGCAATATCTTTTGCAATATTAATCGTAAAAATGACATCTTCTGCAGTTGTCGCTTCGTCATCATGCCACATGACATCCTGACGCAAATAAACAGTATATTCTTTCCCATCCTCGCTAACCTCAAAACGCTCTGCAATATCTGCCCGCAAAAGTCCATTTTCATCATAATCAAACAATCCGCTGAAAATCAAATTTGTCAGACCACGATCAGCCGATGATGAGTGTGACAAAAGTGGATTAATGTATCGAGGTTGTCCTACAAATGCTTCTGTATATTGACCTCCATATGTCGGTTGCGACACTGTCACAAAATGATATATTGATACAAACCACCATAAAAATCCACCAATAATTACCACAATTAGAAATATAATAATTGCCTTATGGCGCAATGGAAGATCTTTTGTTGCATGAAACAAAGCCTTTGGTGAAAAAATTGTTTGAAGAATTGAAGATTTAATAAACGAATATTACAGATTATATACACAAACACAAAAAGATACGTGTTTATGTACTGACTTTTGCTATTGTTAAAGCAACACCTAAAAACAACACTGACAACGCAATTGTTGACCGTGTTAAAAATTTTTCAAATCCACGTTTTGTATGATATGAACCACTAAAATCCCCCGCAACCACGCCAAGTCCTTCTCCTTTATTTTGCATCAAAATCGCAACTATAAGCAATATAGAAACAATTGCCTGCACCATGAGTAATGTTTTCATTTCTAAATTTATAAATGATATCTTTCAAAATAATACTACACTTCACAAAAAAAGTCAAAGCATAAACGCACAATAATAGAGACTTTTTTATACGTTAGACACATCAATCATTCAAATCTTATACTATCAAAAAATCCACTATATATATCGCATAAGTGGATCTTTTTTCATAAATATATTTTTAACGTTTGCTCCACTGCGGTGAACGACGTGCTTTTCGCAATCCAGGCTTTTTACGTTCAACTTTACGTGCATCTCGTGTCAATAATCCATCTGCTTTCAATGCTGGACGTAATTCTTCATCATATTTAATCAGTGCACGTGCAATACCAAGCTTTACAGCATCAGATTGACCAGCAATACCACCACCACGCACAACAACAGAAACTGCACACTTATCCTGCAAGCCAGAAACCTTCAATGGCTCCAAAAATGCATCTTTTTGTGAGTCTGTTTGAAAATACTCGTTATATTTTCTTCCATTGACAATCAATCCATTTTCATCTACAGAATCTTTTACATTACAATACACACGCACCTGTGCAACAGCAGTTTTACGTCTGCCAACACCATAGTGGTATACACCTGTGAAAAATTTATTATCAGTTTTTTTCTTCTTCTCTTTTGTTACCATAAATCTTACTTTAAAATATCAGTTATATAATAATTATTCATGTGTAATGTCAATTTTTTTGCTATGTTTTTCTCCACTATAAACAAATAATCGCTTCTGCATTTGTCTCCCAAGTTTATTTTTTGGCAACATGCCCACAACAGCTCTTCGAATAATTTCTTCTGGCTGTTCTTCGCGCAATTCTTTTACAGTTTTTTCTGTAATGCCACCATGATATCCTGAAAAATTATAATACTTTTTATCATTTTCTTTATTTCCCGTTAAAACAACTTTCTTTGCATTTATAACCACAACAGCATCACCGCCATCGATATGTGGTGTGTAGTCAACCTTATTTTTTCCTGCTAAAATCCGCGCAATCTCTGTTGAGAGTCTTCCGAGAACATAATTTTGTGCGTCAAATTGATGATATTGCCGTTCCATGTCTTTGTATAAAAACTTACAATTTACTTAGATTCTTTTTCTTTAGATACTTTCTGTGCTGTTTCCTTTTTTACTTCAGTCTTCTTTATCTCTTCTTTTGAGCTAGTTGCAAAATCTACTAATTCAATAATTGCCATACGTGCACTATCACTTTTACGTGGAGATAATTTGATTACACGAGCATAACCACTATCACGACTATCAAATTTATCCATGTTATTTACAAGTACTTGTACAGCATCATCAGATAATTCACCTTTCACCTTACGTATAATTTCCATTTTATTACCATTGGCACGTTTTGCTCTTGTGATAATTTTATCAATTGCACTTTTCATCTCTTTTGCCTTTGCTTCTGTCGTTTCAATACGACCATGTATAAGCAAACTACTCAAAAGAGAATTCATCAGCGCTTTTCTTTGTGAGCGCACACGTCCAAATTGTCTTCCTGTTTTTCGGTGTTTCATGATTCTTTACGTTATACTTATTTATTCCTCTTCTGCTATAATTGCTTCTTCTTCCACAATCACCTCTTCTACAATTCCTTCTTCTGCTCCACCAGCAGATAACGCCTTGAACTGCCCTACCAAAATATCTACACTGCGATCAAATGCCTCTTGTGGTGTAATACTGCCATCTGTAATAATTTCCAATGTAACCTTTTCATAATCAGTCCGTTTTCCAACACGCATATTTTCTACATTGTAATTTACACGTTTTACTGGTGTATACACAGCATCAATTACAATCGAATTGACATCTCTCTCTTCAGCAGAATGCTGATCAGAAGGAACATATCCAATCCCATTATTAATGGTAAATTCAATCTCAAGTGTTGCTTTCTTATCTGTTAACGTTGCAATATATTGTGAACCATCCACAATCTCAAGTTCAGATGAAGTTTTAATATCCTCAGCAGTTACTTCACCCTCGCCTTTAACTTTCAACGTTGCAATCATTTTTTCATCTGAATGTGTACGAAAACGAATTTGTTTCAAATTCAAAATAATTTGCACAACATCTTCCATTACACCATCTATCGCAGAAAACTCATGTGACACTCCCTTAATTCTTACAGAAGTGATCGCAGCGCCTTCCAATGAAGAAAGAAGTACTCTTCTAATTGCATTTCCGATAGTTGTTCCATAGCCAGGAAAACATGCTGGAATTTCAATTGTTCCTGCATTATCTTTACCCTCTTTATATTGTGAAGCTTGTGGTATAGGTATTGTTGACATATTTTTTATTTAATAAGTTATAAAAATATAAGATAGATTATTTTGAATAAAACTCAACGATTATTTGTGCATTGATATTTGCATCAAAGTCATCTCGTTTTGGTAAAGAAATTACTTTCCCTGTCATTGTCTTTTGATCTAAATTTAACCATCCTGAAACATATTTCTTATTTTTGATATATTGCTCTTGATTTTTGAAATAACCATTATCCTTTTTTGTAGGATTAATTGTAATCTCATCGCCAACTTTTACTTCATATGACGGAATGTCCATTTTTTTACCATTGACATAGATCATTGAATGATTGACAACCTGTCGTGCCTGTGGTCGCGTCTGTGCAAAACCGAGACGATATACAACATTATCTAATCGCTGTTCCAATCGTGATAAAAGCAAATCACCTGTTACACCTGGACGATTTTTTACATCATCATAATGTTTGCGAAATTGTTTCTCCAAAATACCATAAACATATTTTGCCTTTTGTTTCATCGCCAATTGTTTTCCATATTCACTTTTATTGCGTGAAAAACTCTTGCCATGCACACCAGGTGCATAATTTTTACGAGCTAAAATTCTATCGTACTTTTCTGCACCATAGATGTTTTCGCCAAATCGACGACAAATTTTTGCTTTTGGTCCTGTATATCGAGCCATATCCTTATAGGTAATTAACTATATATTTATTATGAAAAAAATTATACACGACGTGGTTTACGACGTCTACAACCATTATGTGCAATTGGTGTAATGTCTTTAATCAGACTAATCTCAAATCCTTTTGCAGCAAGCGCACGGATTGCAGCATCACGACCGCCACCAACACCCTTTACAAATATTTGCAATTCTTTAATATTATTTTTTTGTACTTTTTCTACAACCATATTCACAATTTGAGATGCAGCATATGGAGTTGATTTTTTTGCACCCTTGAATCCCAACGTTCCTGCACTTGACCATCCCAAAACAGCTCCATTTAAATCTGTGATCGTAACAATTGTATTATTATATGTAGATTGAATATGCGCCTGTCCTTTACGAATTTGTCGCTTACCACTTGTTCGTGTTTTTGTCGCACGCACACTTTTCTCCGCACCATCTTTATCCGATGCAGTCACTGTCTTTGATGCAGTTTTTTTCTCTTCTTCAACTGCTGTATTTTTTTCTTTAGTCATTTCATCACTCATGATACTATGTATAAAATCTTTTACAAAAAATTAAACTTACTTCACTTTCACAATAAAACTTATGTCTTTGATGCTGCTGCTGATCTACCACTTCCTGCTGTCATACGTTTATTTCCACGAACTGTACGATTATTTGTTTTTGTTCGTTGTCCGCGTACAGGCAGCCCTTTTTGATGACGTGAACCACGATAACATCCCACTTCTTTTAATCGACGAACATTCATTTTGCGTTCATGTCTCAATTCACCTTCAACACTATAATCACTTTCAATAATATCTCGAAGTTTATTGGAATCTTTTTGTGTCATGTCTTTTGCTCTAACTGCTGGATCAATATTAAGATCTGCAAGAATTTTTCTGCTTGTAGATAAACCAACACCATAAATATATGTTAGCGATACATCAATACATTTTTCATCTGGAATATTAACTCCTGCAATACGAATCATATCTTTATTATGTTTAAAACTTTATAATTTATCTTTTTTATAAAACAAATGTAGTTGGCGTAGTTCAAGAAAAATGTAAATAAATGATTGAAACGTATTTTTATACGTTGACTGAATTTATTTGCATTTGACGCCGAAATGCGCCAACTACATTTGTTTTAGCCTTGTCGCTGTTTGTGCTTAGGGTTAACACATATAACATAGACACGACCTCGACGACGAACGATCTTACACTGTTTACACATTTTTTTTGCTGATGCACGAACTTTCATTTTTCTACTTTTACAAATTTAATCTAAATATTCTCTAAAACTATATAATTTACTTTACAATCTCTGTGTAATACGTCCTTTTGTTAGGTCATAAGGACTCATCTCGACAATAACACGATCTCCTGGTAATAAGCGAATATAATGTACTCGCATGCGACCAGATATATGTGCCAACACTTCATGACCGTTATCTAGCTCCACACGAAACGTTGTACTTGGTAATGTTTCCACTACCACGCCCTCCAATTTGATCGTATCTTTTTTTGCCATAAATTATATAAATATACTTCAAAAACACATAACATCAAAAAACAAGAGGGTGTTATCCACATATTCCATTCCTAATTCTTGACAAACAAATCACAGGAAAACCTCTTCATATTTTTATATTCTGTTTTTTTGAACGATGTAATACCTACTATAGCAGACATCAAAAACTTGTCAACCCCTTGTGTATAAACATCTATTTACTCGTTTTGTACTACAGTCACAACTGTCATAAATTCAAAACGTGAAATATGATTTGCGATAAATGCTGGAAATCCTGGCACAACACTCTCTATTGTAATTTTTTCAATTTCATCACCATACTCATTTTCCATGATACCCAATAGTTCATCATGCTTTTTCCCTAAAATGCTCTCTTTAAATGACTGCACATCAACTGTTGCAACTACATTTGCTGTTCCATCTGTTTTCATTTTCATCGTTTGATTATCAAAATCTGCAACAACATCCTCATAATTCACTGTTACATCAACTTGTTCTGCGTCATATTGTTGTTGTTTGTCTGTCAAATTTGACTCCATCACTGCAAGCACATCATCCTCTGAAAAAACAATTGCTTTTACATGTGACACGATCTCATACATAAATTGATCTGTCATCGTTCCTTCACTCACATTTGCCTCTGAACGAATTTCTTCAGTTGTGATTGCGTCATCTACCAATACTTCATTTTCTGGACGTAGTAATCCCGAAATTTGATCTTGAATATATTGTGGCATTTCCTTTGTCATTTCCTCCTTTGCACGTGCGATATCATCACTTGTCACAATTGTCACACCTGTACCTCCGGCGCCACCACCAATCATTGCATTTTCACTAATTCCATAAAATTTATCTTTTTTTGGACTACCATCAAATCCAGGCACAGAGAAACGCGATGGTCCAATATTACCAACAGTACCTTCTATGTCTGCCTCCACAAGTGCTTCCACTTTACCAGGTTCATCACCATTCATGCCAGGCACAGTTGCTTGATTGACTAATCGAAAAAGCGTGCCATCTTCAGCAAGAAATCGCGTTGTCGCAACAAGTGGTTGCGGTGCATCACTATATTCATTAAATATCATGATTGTGCCTTGTGCCTTTTGTGCAGTCACATCACCACTACCTGTTGCATCAAATGATTTTGTATATGTAACATCTCGTTCGATCAAACGTGCTGGAATCAATCGCCTCTCTGCGTCATATGCAACCTGATCAACCTTTGCTGTCATGTCCATTGATTCATTAATATCAATTTCCTTTGGCTCAACGCTTATTTTTGTCTTTGGCAATATAATAATGAACATGATAATAACCACTAACGCAATGCCACCAAAAATAAAACCTTTCAATGCGGTATTTGTTGTTTTTGATAATGTGACGTCTTTTTGTTTTTTCTTTGATTTTTTATGTTTTGTTGTTTTTTTATTAACACTCTTTTTTGGTTCATTGATCACTGGCTGTTCATAATATTGCGTATTTTGTTGCGTAGGATTCCCGCCATACACACCAGACACTTGTGCACCACGTAAAGACTCTTCGTACTCCTCTAATGAACTCGCATTGTTATTATATGATGTCTGTTGTTGTGGCATTGGCTGTTGTTGCGTAGGATTTTGATAATTTTCATTTCTCCCTTGCACTGCAGTTTGGCTATGTGGCATCACCATGTTCTGATCATGTTTATTTTCCATTGATTGATTTGTATTGCTATTGGAGTTTTGTGATTGATTACTTGATGTTGACGCCATATCCATTTGTTGTGCACTTTTTTCTGGTACATATTCCTCTTGCTCTCGTTCAACAACATGATTTACGCCCGACATATTCTCACCGTGTTGTCGCCCAGAAACACCTGATACATCCATGCCTTGTGCTGCGGCACCAGCAAAAAAAGCTTGCGAGCCCATGCCAGATTGCGATCTTTGCATTGGCTCTTCGGTCATTATTTCCTTTGCATATTTTGGTACATCCTCTTCTTTCACGCTTTGCTGCACAACGTTTTCTTCATAAATCATCGTGTCATCTTCCTCTGTTATATATGGCTGTACTGCAACTCCTGCACGCGCAGCAAACGCTATACCATCTTCATCACGCGTCATCAAAGTAATTTCTTTATTTTGTTTTTTTGCTTCTTGTGCAAGTAATTTCAGATTAACGACACTTTGTAACAATAATGCACGCTGTGGCACAATAAAAATGATATCATTACCCTTTGCTTGATATAAATGATCGATCACATTTGTGATTTCTTCATCGATTTCAACATAAATTTTTTCTTGTTTTGTTGTATTCATAATCTCATATATTATTTTTGAACGTCACGCATTGCACGATGTAATATTTGTGATATTGTTTTTTCCTTTGTTGACATTTCTACTACAAGATTTGCTAATGCCATTGGTGTAATATCTTGTGGGTTATTCAATTCTCCTGTTTGATCAATAATATTGACAACATCTTTTGGCTGCAAAAAATTTACTTGTGGTGTTTTTGTAAATGGCAAATGTTTTGTCCATTCTTCATTGAGAAGCACATTCCCAATTTCTGGTAATGCACAACCGCCTCCACAGAGATATATATTTGATGGAAGAAGATCCTTTTCTGCAAATTCCGTCAAAGACAATTCAATTCCACCAAGCCACACCTTGCTATCTTGTGTTAAAATTTTTGAAAATTGCTGTGCAACATTTGGCTGTAACTTACCATATGCATATTTCATTTTCAATACCTCTGCTTCATCAAATGGTATGCGCAATACTTGTGATAGCCGTTTTGTAAATGCACGTCCACCAAGTGCAAACATTTTTGTACCCTCCAAGCCACCATTACGCACAACTGCAATATCTGTCGTACCACCACCAATATCAATAAAAATACCACTAAAATCCAAGATGTCCTCATACCCAACTGAAGCTGACACCGCATACGGCTCTGCAGCAACACGCATAAGATCTAATTTTAATTCTTCCGCAATCATATCAACTGCACCAAGATGCATAAGCGGTGCATATGCATTAAACACGCTAATTGATAAACTCTTGCCTTGAAAATTTAATGGATTTGCAACACGATAACCATCAATACGAACATCCACAATAGCAGCATTAATAAGCTTCACATCAACACTGCGACCAAGCTCCCATTCCATCTGTTCACGGATTCTCTCCAATGCCTTCCACTGCACACGCTGAATAATTTCTTTTAATTCTGATAAACTAATACGATCATTTGGATTAGATCTCTCATAATGCACAGTTGTTGTTGTGCCTTTTACTAGTTCGCCAGCGACACCCATCACAGCATGCGATGCCTCCTCTACGCCTGCCATTTGTTTTGCTTCTTCAATCGCTCTGCGACATGTCTCAATTACACCATTTATATCAGATATTGCACCACTTTGCATATTTCCACGCTTTTGTCTTTGTCGCCCAATGCCCACAATAACACCCTTCTTTTCATTTTTATCCAACCTAAAGACAAGAGATTTCACCATCTCTGTTCCAATATCCAACGCAAGATAATGATCTTTATCTTGCTGTATATTTTTAAACTTATTAAATAAACCCATTATTTTTATTTTTTATTTTCTACAGGAAATTTTACTAAACCTTCTTGTATTGTATCATATTTTTGTAATCCCTCTTGTGAACCATAATAATCAATGACAGTGTCACTATTTATGCTACCCCATTGCATACATTGTTCAAGTGGCAATTCATATAAAACCGCAGCAAAAAAACCACTTGCAAACGCATCTCCTGCACCAGTAGCATCATGCACTGGCTTATCAATTGTATCCGTGTGATATATATTTTCACCATCATATCCCCACGCGCCTCGCAACCCATCAGTTAGTACAACTATTCCTGATTGATCATGCATATGTTCTTTTAAAACTGACATCAGATATTCTTCATTCAATAAGTCTTTTTCATTGTACAATAAATCAAACTTTGACACAATTTCACGCGCTTCCGATTTATTCACAAATATCATACGCGCATGATGTATAAGATCCGATACGACATCTTTATCTTGTGAAATATTTTTACCACCGGGATTATATACGAGCTTTAATCCATCATTTACTATTGCATCATGAATTACTTTCATATTTTTTTCTATATCGTCTCCATACAGTGAGCCGACAAAACACCATCCAAATCCTTTGATGTCCTGCGCATGCACGGTTAAACTTTCTCCAACATCACGATTTACAAAAATTGTTCTCTCTCCCGTATTTGTATCTACAATAATTATTGAAAGATCTGTATTTGCATTTTCAATTGTGCGTACTTTAGTGACATCTATACCCTCTTGTTCAAGTGTCGTCACAATCCATTTCTTATCACAATCTTTACCAACATTTCCAAATGCACAAACATCAATGCCAAGTCGTGATAGTCCAATAGAAACATTACATGCACAACCACCAAGCGCATTGAAGCGGTCTTCAATATGCACTTTTGTCCCATATCCAAAACACAATTGCTTTTCATTTTTTACCTTTGTATCTACGTTGACAACATTGCCAGATGCTATCGGAAAAAAAACATCCTTTCCCATACTTCCAATACAAAGTACTTTCTGTTTTATTTTTTTCATACGCTTTTTAAATCTGTTCTGCGATTGTTAATAATCGATTATATTTACATAGTCTTTCTCCACGAGATAGTGAACCCGTTTTAATAAAATCAGACGCAACACCAACTGACAGATCAGCAATAAAATCATCAATTGTTTCTCCACTACGATGTGAGACTACGGTCTTCATATCGTTATCTTGTGCAAGCTTTATACAATCTAATGTTTCACTCACTGTACCAATTTGATTTGGCTTAATCAAAACAGAATTGCATGCTTTCTCATCAATTGCACGCTGTAATCTTTTTGTATTCGTCACGATCAGATCATCACCTATGAGCATTATTTGTTCATCAAATTTTTCATACATCTTATGCCACCCTTCCCAATCATATTCTGACAATCCATCTTCTATGCTCATAATATAATGATCATCAACCCATTTTTGATATTCTTCCAATAATTCCTCTCGTGAATACGCCTTATCCTCTAATTCAAAGGCATAATGTCCACACTCTTCATGATAAAAAGAATTTGCGGCTGCATCAATTGCAATGTTGATCTCTTGACCCATTTTGTATCCAGCTTCAGCAACAGCTGTTTCAATTGCTGTAAGTGGTTCTGTATTACTTTTTAATCGTGGCGCAAAACCACCCTCATCCCCAACTGACGTTGCAAGTCCTTTTTCTGCAAGGTGTTTCTTAAGTGCATGAAAAATTTCTGAACCTGCACGATATTGTTCTTTAAAAGTTTCAATACCTTGTGGTACAATTTTGTATTCTTGAATTGCCAAGCCACTATCCGCGTGTTGTCCACCATTAATGATATTAAACATTGGGATTGGCAATGCAACCGTATCATTATTATGCAAATCTGCAATATGTGTATATAATTGTTTTTTATCACTAATTGCTGCTGCTCTACACGCTGCAAGCGAAATTGCCAATATTGCATTTGCGCCAAGCCGTTCTTTATTTTCTGTTCCATCAAGCTCGATCATTTTTTGATCAATTGCACGTTGATCTGATACATTCATACCAATCACAGCTTTTTGTAATTCACCATTAATATTTTCAATTGCAGTGAGTACGCCTTTTCCATCATATCGCTTTTTATCACCATCACGAAGTTCCAATGCCTCAAATTCACCTGTCGATGCACCACTCGGCACTTGTGACCATGATTTTGTGCCATCATCAAGATATAATTCTGCCTCAATTGTTGGATTACCTCGTGAGTCCAAGATCTCACGTGCAAATACTTTTTTTATTTTCGCCATATATTTATATTTGTTTTTTATTATTTATATATTATAACACATAATCAAAATACATACTCTACGCTGTATTATGATCTCATTTGTCATCTGTCATCATCAAAACATTAATACCAGGTAAATCCTCACTACCAAGATAAGCAAGCATTGCACCACCACCAGTAGACACAAAGGATATTTTGTCCATCAAGCCACTTTCTTCAACCATTTGCACACTCTCGCCACCGCCAATCAAGCTAAAAGCATCTGTATTTTTTGCAATTGCTTCAATAAGCGAAAATGTTCCTTTTGTGTATTTTTTTTCTTCAATCATTCCCACTGGTCCATTCCATACAATTGTTTTTGCTTTTGCAATAATGGCACAATATTTTTCAATTGTATGTGGTCCAATATCATAATATTTATATTCAAAATCAACTGGTAAAATTACATTATCATCAAATTGCATCTTTTGATCACGCGCTTCCACAGCTATGCGACCACCGACCAGCACTGTTTCATATTTTTTTTGAAATTCCTCGATCATTGGTATTTTTGTATCAATCTTTGCGCCACCGATAATTGCGACAGCAGGTTGTACTGGCTGGGTTTTTACTTGATGTAACTGATCCAGTTCTTTTTGTATCCACAGACCCGCAAATGATGGTATACATGTTGTAATTGCGTGCACTGATGCATGTACTCTATGACAAACTGCAAATGCATCATTTACATATACATCAAAGGGCGCGCATAATTGTGCAGCAAATGTTTTTTTATCTTTTTTTTCACCATCGTGGAATCGTACGTTTTCTAGTAATATAATTTTTCCTTGTGCAAATCCACTCACCGCATCTGACACATTATCACCAATACAATCTGATACAAACTCAACATCTCGTCCTAGTACAGCAGACACATCGTCAACAATTTTTTCCAATGAATACTTTTTATCTATTTTACCGTCTGGACGACCTAGATGCGTTAACAGTGCAATATGTGATGCACCACCATCAACCAATAAATCAATAGTATGTTTTGCTGCAGCAATTTTATACGTTGATTTTACATGATTATCGTCATCAATTGATATATTAAAATCAACACGCACAATTACTTTTTTACCATGAACATCTACATCTTGTACTTTTTTTATATTCATACTATTTATTTAATTTTTTATTTTTTAAATTTATCCCATACCAATTACACCAACAATGAGCCCAAGAACAACCATCACAGCTGTAAAAATCCATGCACGCATTGTTATTTTTGGTTCTGGCCACCCGATTGCTTCAAAATGGTGATGTAACGGTGCTGCGAGAAATACCTTTCTCTTAAAAAACTTCTTTGATACAATTTGAATAAATGCACTTCCTGACTCTAAAACGTATATAAATACAATAATAAATAATGGTATGACAGAATTTGTCATCATTGCAATAACACCCAGTGTTGCGCCAAGGCTGATTGCTCCAGTATCACCCATAAAAAATCGTGCAGGATACACATTGAACCACAAAAATGCCAAGAGAGCTCCAGCAAGTGCAACACAAAAGGCAGCAAGATCAATTTTATTTTGTGAAAAGGCAATAACAGCAAATGCAGAAAATGCCATCATCAAAACACCACCATTAAGACCATCCAAACCATCCGTTTCATTGGAAGAAAATGCTGTAAAAAGAATAACAAAAATAAATAATGGGATATACCATAAGCCAATACTAAAGTCTCCAATTGCTAAAATATGAATTTGATCCCATCCTAATTTGAAATAAAACCACCATGCGCCAAGCGCCGCAATCGCAAAGAGCCACCAAAATCGAACTGCAAATCGCATACCACCGCCTTTATTACTCCCCCAACCACGCACGCTCATCACATCATCAAATAATCCTAATATCCCTGTAGCGACTAACGCAAACAACGGCAACCATGTTTGTTGTCTGGAAAGAAAATCCAATCGTGCTAAAAATGCACTATCCATACTCCATGCTAATATCGGAAAAACATAATGCGCTAACAAGATAAAAACTAAAACACTACCCCACACAATTACACCGCCCATTGTTGGCGTGCCAGACTTATCTGCATGTAATGTATTTACATATTCCAATGAATCTCCTTGTACACTCTTTTCTTTAATTTTAATGCCAAGTTTATACTTATATAAAAAATGTGTCCAAATTGGCGTAATCAAAAAAGCAATAATAAACGCTATTATGCCCGTAAGCATAATCTTAAGCACGTTTTCAATTTCTGGCGTTTCACAAATTGATTGAATTATCATATATACCTATTATACCACAAAAAAATTATATATTATTTAAATCATCCCGTACACAACTGAACTTCAATTCAATGTTATTGCCATGCATAATTATCAAATGCCCATGCACTCATTGATTGCACATCATCAAAGCGATGATAATCATCTAATACAACTGATATAACATCATGTTTTCGTGTTGGATCATCAGATGCAAGTGCCAAACAATAACCAGCTCGCGGCGTAAATCCTGTTTTTGCGCCAACAAGGTTTGGCATTTCACCTACAAGACGATTTGTATTTTCAAGCTCGTGTTCTATTTCACCATCAACTGATGTAAATGTTGTTTCTTTTGTACGCATGATATCCCACAAAATATCATATTTATCATGTTGCAATAAATGCGCCATCACACGTGCAATATCATATGCGCTAGAATAACAAGCTTCCTCATTTTCATCCAATTCTAACCCTGACGGACGACAAAAATTCGTATTTCCTGCACCAAGTTCTTTCATGCGTGCATTCATTAATTTTGCGAATTTTTCTTCGCTCCCACCAACATGAATTCCTAGCACAGTCGCCGCATCATTTGCACTGTACATCAATGTCGCTTTAAGTAAATCACGCAAGCGCACTTGCTCTCCTGTTTGTAAGCGCTCGCCATTACAAATCACAGAAGTCGGACACCCTACTTTTGTGCCTTCAATATGTTGTACCTCCGCTGGAATCGTCACAATTTCATCCAAGTCGCGAACGCGATCAATCACAACCATTGCCGTGACCAATTTTGTCATTGATGCAATGGAACGATGCTCAGTCGAATCCTTTTCCCATAAGATCGTGCCTGACTCTGCATCAAGCACAATGCCAGCATGTGCATTAATCATCTCTAGATTAGAAAAATTTTCTTTTTTAACTGGTTGATAAATTGCTCGTGTTAAAATATCATCTTTACGTGATAAAATTGATTGCAACTTTTCCTTTTTTTGCTCCGATTGTTCCTTTGTGCTAACAAGACTTTCTTCTTTAATTTGTTTATCTGCATTGTTGATAAATATGCTTACAATAGCCAACATTGCAAAAAACACAAAAACCGCAATTGGATATGACGCCAGTGTTGCACGTTGTTTTTTTGTCATTTTTTCTCGCATGAAATCAGCCATTATTTACAGTACCCTGATTATCTAATTCATTATATAAAATTGCATCAATACGTTTATCCGTAGACAATTCATCAAATTCTGGTAATTCCTCCACAGATTCAATGCCAAGTAATCGCAAAAGATCAATTGTTGTTTGATATTGTTGCACACGCCTTGTCTTGTCAGTATGAACACGCTCAATTAAACCACGTCGCAATAAATTACGAATTGAAAATGAGCAGTTTACACCACGAATCGCCTCAATATCAATTTTGCTGATAGGCTCACGATATACAATAATTGAGAGCACTTCCATTGCAACTGGCGTTAGTGGTCCATCCAATTCTTTTTTCGTAATTTGTTCAATGACCTTTGCTGAATTTGAATGTGTTACCATTTGTACTACATCATCTTTCACAATAATACGCAAGCCACAATTTTCTCGCTTTTTATATTCTCCTTGCAAAGCTTTCACTGTTTGTACAGCACCTTCCTCAGACACATCTAATAATTCTCCAATACGTGTAAAAGAAATCTCTCGTCCATACATAAATAAAACCGATTCCAAGACTGCAACAATATTTATTTCTTCTTTCTTCATAATTTACAATTCTTAATTCTTAATTTTCAACTCTTCATTTTTAATAACAATGTCATCAAAAATACCTTTTTGACGAGCTACGATAATTTGCTGTTTCACTAATTCCAATAATGCTAAAAATGATATCACAACCTCAGATCGATCTGTTGCATTTATTGTAATTTCAGAAAAAACAATTGTTGCTCGTTGTTGCACACTTTTTTGAATGAAGACAATGCGACGCTCTAGTGAAATTACATCACTCACAATTTGCTCTTCCAGCACTTCCATCCGTGGAATTGTATGAAGAGATGTCAAAAAAGCATTCCTCAATTCATCAGCAGTAATATCTTCATGTGGACAAAAATATGCATCCTGTCCCCAAATACCCTTATTACTATAACAGCTTTGCACTTTTTCAAAAAATCGTGCAAATTTTTCGCTATGATCCTTGAAAACCTTCAATGCTGCCAATTGTCTTTCCAGTTCTTGCAAATCCTCTTCTTCATCATCATCTAATTGCAAAAGTGGTAAAAGTGCATGTGACTTTACCAAAATCAACTTTGCCGCAACAGATAAAAAATCAGTCAGATTATATAACGAAATATCATCTTGTTCATTAATATATGCCAAATATTGATTTGTAATTCGTGCAAGTGACACACGTGTAATATCCACTTCTTCCTTTTCAATCAAACTCAAAAGAAGATCCAGTGGACCCTCAAATTGTTCTGTTTTTACTTGATACACCATGCGCATATTATAGCACCACACACCAAAAAAGTTAAGAGTGTCAATAAAAAACATCTTTTTTATACTCTTAAAAATTAATCACCCATTTAAATATCCATTTAAATGGGTGATTAAAGAGGTGGTTAATAAATGATTAATCATTTATTAATTTTAAGAGTGTCAATAAAAATACCCAACATTCAAAATGTTGGGTATAAAAGATTAATTATTTCACATCATTACCAACAACAAACCAATCAATGAACCACGATTCTCCATCAAAAATATAATCAAACTCAATCGTAAACATACCATCCACAATACTCTTCACTTGTGCAACAACTAATTCTGGAGCATCACGAACAGTTACAAATACACGACTACCCTTTTTTATCGCTGTTGTCTGCACAGTAATTTCCATCTTTTTATTAATATTTTCTGTCACATCGCCCATATCATCAGAAATCGTTACCGTACCAACAGAAGCAGCATTTATTTCTTCCCCATCTTGATCCGCTTCTGTAATATTGTCATTGATCGCAAGTGTGTTCGTTTGTATGCTTTGCGTCTTTAGTATTTCAACTGTCAAAATACCATCAAGTGTCAACGTTGTGTTTCCTTCTGTATCCACATCAGTGAATAACAACTTATCTGGATCTATTGTTAAAATACGTGTGTCAATTTGTGTGAGAATATCCAATCCAACTTCTGCAGCATCAATTCTATCCGTAATATCTTCCAAAATATCTGACCTTGCATTTACATCTTCTTGAAGTTGCAATACATCATTTTTTATATCATCCAAAGTATCATTTACATCCTCAGAAATATTATCTGGCATATTTACAACAACATCTTGCAATCCAGATAGAGTTTTATCAATTTCCTGCATTTTTTCAGGTGACGGCATATTTGGAAGATCCATCATGCCAGTATATGCAATTTCTCGATCTGTTGATTGATCAGTTATGTATATAAGCTGTTCTCCTGATAATTTTTCAATAAGACGCATCGCTTTTGTCATATCAACATTAATTGATTTATCATCTCTCTCTGAATAATATGCCCATGCCATTTCTTCACTTGGTCCTGTCGGAATATCTGAAAAATTATGTGGTGATAGAGTTGTAACATTACCCGCCTCATCTCTCACTCGGAGTTCATGACTACCAGAATCATCAACTGCAAAGAGTTGTATTCCATCTGTTATAGATGCTGTTGGTGCTATTGAACTTGAGATTGTAAGAAGATTACTCGCATCAGTGCCATAATTTTCTGAACCAATAGCCACATTCCCACTATCATAATAAATGCCATCGTTATTTTCTGTCCATACATTATTATCATCAGAGTTTTCAGTATTTATACAATAAAGTACATTTATGTTTGTTGGACGAGTTTCATTTCCTCCTGTAGCTGATGTTGTGGAACTAAAGCCAGCCTGATGATCATTATCATCAATAGCTCCATATCCTGATGTATTATTATCCATACGCACATCGTGTGTGTGAGATTCAAACATATCCTCTTGTGTCGTACCAACAGCATCACCTATTGTGCCATCACCTCTATCACCACGATCTGCCGCGTCTGGATCCACACCAGCACCATGATCCCAACCTCGGAGGAATTGTCCACGATAATCCGGTAAATTAAATGTGGTAGAACCATCACCCTCACCATACATATCACCAAGTACCGCATAAAGATCTGAATATGTCGTTCGAGAAATATCACTACCATCTGCTTCAACCCAACCCGATGGACACGACTCTGTTGGATACACACTAACTGTGCCAGCTGCCATAGAGAATGAATTAGTTGCTTGATTTATTACCCAAGTAACTTGTTCATAACCATTAGTGTCAGTTATTTGACCCTCTC
>JAOZUJ010000116.1 GCA_029938745.1 Candidatus Moraniibacteriota bacterium | reverse complement strand
ATTTTCTACTTCTACTTTGAATTTTTGTTTATCATTGTACTTTTTGTCTACTTCTACTCTTAGGTCTACCGATGTTTCTGTAATGTTCTTTAAGTTTGTTGTTTTGCATTCGTCTGTGTCTTCTTTTGGTTGTGGTGGGTCTACTGGGCTACATGATGGGTCTGTTATTGTTTTGTATGTGAAGTCTGCTCCTGTGTTGTCTGATTCTACTGTGTATGACATTTCCCACTTGTCTAGTTTTGGAGTTGTACTTGTGTCTGTTGTTTCAAATGTTATTTCTAGACAGAGTGATATATTTGCTGTATCTATACTACTTAGATCTATTGTTGTGTCCTGGGTTTGATCTACCAATGTCGTTGTGCATGAGTCGTCTAGCACTTCTGTTCTTATTATTGTGTTTGTTGGAGTTTGAGTTGTGAGAGTCAGTGTATCCCACTGTTTTAAAGTCCCCTCTTTGTATATCATTGTTTGATAGATCCCTGATGATAAATATTTGGCTGTAAGTGCACCATATGTGCCATTTTCATGATATTTTGTTAAAAACATACTACTACTGCCTGTCATTACTTGAATATCCTCACCTGCTGTACCATCAAAATCTACAGTGCCCCCAGAATCACCAGTTACAAAAATATTCCCAAAACCATCCGGAGCTAAGTCAACGCCTTCATCATAGTGAAAAGATGCTCCTCCAAAAGTACGTGTCCATGCATATGAATCATCTGCATTATATTTTGTTAAAAATATATCAGAAGATCCATTTGATACATGACTATCAACACCTCCAGTTCCGTCAAAATCTACTGTTTCTCGAAAGTTTCCTGTGATAAAAATATCTCCATCATCATTCATTACTGCAGACATTAATAGATCATCTAAATTTCCACCAAAAGTACGTGTCCATGCATATGAATCATCTGCATTATATTTTGTAATATGCATATCAAAACGTCCATTTGGTGCGGTATGTTCATCAACTCCACCTGTACTATCAAAGTCCACTGTTCCTCGAAAGTGCCCAAATAAATAATAGCTATCATCTGCATCTACCAACACCCGTCTCTCATTTCCTTCACTGCCAACCAAAGTTTTACTCCATATTTGCACACCACTTGAATTATATTTTTCAAATGAAATTACGCCACTGTTATAGCCCGTAATAAAAATATTTCCTAGTGAGTCAATGTCTATACTATCACCATAATAAACTCCTATATTTTGACTCCATATATTGGAACCACTCGAATTATATTTTGTCAAATTACTACCAGAAACTATAATATTGCCCAAATCATCAATTAAAATATCGTGAATATAATCTGATTGGCCGTTGGTTGCAAATGTCTGCGTCCAACCATATGTACCATCCGCGTTATATTTTGTTAAGAATGCGTCACTGACATAAGCGTTATTATCCTCAACGTGAATATCTTCTCCACCCGTACCATCAAAATTAGCCTCTTCATGAAACATGCCTCCTACAAATATATTGCCATTATTATCTGTTGTAACAACTCTACCTTCATTCCATCCATCGCCACCAAACGTTATCGTCCAGCCATATGTACCATCCGCGTTATATTTTGTTAAAAATATATCATAATAGTTTGATGTATGCTCATCAACACCCTCTGTTCCATCAAGATCAATAGTTCCATTAAACTTGCCTGTAATGAATATATTTCCATATATGTCCGTTGCTATATTATTATGTCTTCTTGGAGAATAGCGTCCTGCTGTAGTATATGTGCCACTACTAACCTCACCAAGTGCCACCATACCATTACTATCCTGTATTATTTGTGTGTCTGTAAGGTTACCAACAAATTCACTCTCAAGATCTTCCCCTGCTTGCGCTTGTATACTTTCATCTGTCATCTTGATATCAGTAACACTACAATCTTTACCATCTGCGTCAGCTGTTGGTGTGTAGTCCCACGATGATTGATTATCATCTGAATACACAAAATCAGTTGTATCTGGCTTTGTACTTTCTACTGAACCTACCTCATAACATTCACACTCTGGAATTGTTTTTATAAGTGGTATTGTGAGTGTCCATGCATTTTTTCCTAATTCTTTATTAACTGCTGTCTCTGCATAACCATTTACAACTGCGTCTAGAGATAAATTATTTGGACCATTTATACCATCTGAAAAAATCTCATGAGCAAATGTAACGCTCAAAATATCATTAACTGTTTCACCTGGATTTAATTCTACAACAATGTCTGGAGTGCAAATTGTCTGTCCTTCAATGTGTGGCTCACTTGACGTCTCTGTATAATTACATGTCCATCCAGCACTATCACTGACATATACCGTCGACACAGAATCAATTGTAAAATCTTCTATACGCAACACTTCTGACTCATCATTTGTCACAGAAAACAACGCCGTACCACCAGCAGGCGTTGGCACACCTTCATAATATTGTACAGTTGCATCATCTATCCCAGAGATAGTAACAGATGCATGAACATTGTGACCAACACAAAACAACACTACAAAAAATACTATGATGATATTTATATTTCGCACAAATTTCATATTCATATTCATTTTATTTTTAACTCACAAAAGCTATCAAAAATCTTA
>JAOZUJ010000115.1 GCA_029938745.1 Candidatus Moraniibacteriota bacterium | reverse complement strand
TGAATGTACCACCAGTCATTTTAGCAAGTGGTACAATGGGTTTTTTTGGTGAGGGATATCCTTACCATAAATTTATCCAGCCGTTTGCGTGGATTGCAAAAAAGTGTGCAATGTTTGTGGCAAAAACAGTTACCGTTGATGATGTGGTAGGAAATATGTCGCTCAAAGACGACAGTTCGCCAAAGCAATCGCGACCAGATTGTATCTTCATTGATTTTTGGAGATGGTTACGTGGAGGAATGCTCAATGCTGTAGGACTGAGCAATTTTGGGGTAGCATATTATCTCAAGATAGGCGAGTGGCAAAAACGTAAAAAACTTTTTGCAATTTCACTTATGTTGGTGCGAGATACGCATGAGGAGCGTGTAAAAGAAGCACAAGAATTTGTCGAGATCATGTTTTGGTATCTATATCAATTTAACGTACTACCAATTCTCAAGTTAAATATTTCCTGTCCCAATACGAGTCACGATGTTTGTGATTTAATTGGAGAACAACAAGAAATTCTGAGTATTTTAGCACCTCTTGGATTGGATATTATAGTGAAGTTTAATGCATTCTCAGATATTGAAAGTGTATGCAAGATTGCTGATCATGATGCTTGTAGTGGTATTTGTGTATCAAATACACTGCCATGGGCTGAGCTACCTAATTGGATCAAATGGAAAGTCTTTCCAGAGTTTATAGAATCACCACTTAAGAAGTATGGTGGTGGTGGATTTTCTGGTAAAGATTGTTTGCCCATTGTTGTAGCGTGGATTGCACGTGCACGGCAGATAGGTATCACGAAGCCAATTATTGGCGGAGGTGGTATATTCACGCCACGATGTGTGTGGCGAATGTACCAAGCAGGTGCAAGTAGTATCTCAATAGGCTCACCACTGTTATTTCGACCGTGGATGGTGCCGTTTAACATTGTGACAGCGTTTGTGCTGTTTAAATTATTTCCAAATAAGTGGAGGAGATGATATGAGGATTTATGAAAAAGATAGTGTGGTTTTTTTGGTCATGATTTGGCCAAGTAACTTTCATGTCCATTGGCGTCAAATTATACATCTAATGCTCACAGTGCCATTAACTGCAAAGCAATTCCATTATGCTATGGGTATGCTGAATTTGAAGGTTCCGTTGATACATCCACTAGATGCAAATGATTATGGCAGATTGGCTATGATAGAAGGAAGGAAAATAAATCCAAATTTCATGTCATATGTGGCGTTGTATCTTACGGACAACACTACTTTCGAAGACATTGATATTGCAGTATCATTGGATCATGTACTTGCTGCAAAGTTATATCCATTTGGTGCAACAACCAACTCTGATAGAGGTGTCACTAATTTAAAAAAGATGTGGCCTGTATTTGCACGGATGGAAGAAAAGGGCTTTCCAATTTGTCTTCACGGAGAAGTTACTGATCCAAAAATTGCTTTGTATGATCGTGAACGTGTTTTTGTGGATACTGTCTTAGTGGAAATCCATAAGGTGTTTCCACGATTGAGGATTATTTTGGAGCATGTGTCTACAAAGGAGGGTGCTCAATTTGTTATGGATACACCAAATAATGTTGGTGGGACAGTAGCACCTCAGTACATGTTGTGTAATTGTAATGATGTGTATTTGTGGCCAACGCGAAATTGTTTTCCTATGATAAATTCTCCATCTGATCAAGAGGCTGTCATTTATTTTGCAAAAAATTGTGAACAGGCTTTTGCAGGAACTGATAGTGCACCGTGGGGCGATGATCGTAAATTTTGTGATGGTGGTAAGGGTGGATGTCTCACTGAGCCATACGCAGTTCCATTGTATGCAGAGGCTTTTTATCGTGCAGATGCAGTTGACGATAGATTTGAGCAATTTATGAGCGTGCGAGGACCAAAATTTTATGGACTTGAAGTTCCAGAGGATACTATGACTTTGGTTAGAAAATCAATAGAGATTAAACATAGTATCCAAATTGATTCTGGTAATATGTACGCTACACCATTTATGGCAGGAGAGGTGTTGCGGTGGTCAATTGATTCAAGCATATAATGGAGTAGATGATGATCCTGCTTATCGATATATCGATAAGCAGGATTTTTAAATAACAAAAAACCGCCATGTAGGCGGTTTTTTTAGTATACTTATTTTTTTGCTTTCACAACCATTTTATTGAGTCGTGATTTTTTGCGAGAAGCAGTGTTTTTCTTTATTACATTTTTTTGTACTGCTTTATCAAGTGTCTTTTGTGAAAGTTTGAGATACTCATCCATTTTTTTTACATCTTTGTCAGCAATTGCTTGTTCGAGATTTTTGATTGCTGATCTGTAAGCACCGCGTACCTGACGGTTTTTCTCTGTGTTTTTTGCTGTGACTTTCATGTACTTTTTTCCAGCATCTTTGATTGGCATATTAGTTAGTATATTAGTATATTAGACTACCTACCGGTAGGCAGGTATGTAGTGACAGACCTGTGTGTCTGTCTATACGAGTTTGAGCATTAAAAATTGATTGATTATATAGAACTGAGAAATCCACAAAAACAATCGTTTCTCATTTATAGCACAGATATTTACTTTTGGCAATGCATGGACAAAGTGATATACTTATTTGTACAGACG
>JAOZUJ010000114.1 GCA_029938745.1 Candidatus Moraniibacteriota bacterium | reverse complement strand
CACGTAAGGTCGGTCTTGTGAGTGATTCTCTCTCGAGACGTGATTTTCTTGATGCATTATCTGGTGTATCTGCTATTGGGCACGCTCGGTATTCGACTGCTGGAAAAAAAAATGGTACAGATACAGAACGTACGAGGAATGCTCAGCCTCTGCAGACGACTTTTTCATTCGGCGAAGTTGCTATTGTACATAATGGTACACTTACAAATGCGCAAACATTGAAGATAGCGTCGTTACAGCTTGGCCAAACATTTCAAACTGATACAGATACAGAGGTAGCACTTAAGTTGATTGGTGCAGAAAAAAAAGGTAGCTTGGTTGGTCGATTGCAAAAGACACTTCCCTTATTGGAAGGAGCCTTTGCATTCATATTACTTACGCCAGAGAAACTTATTGGTATTCGTGATAGACATGGAATTCGTCCGCTTGTTTTTGGAAAGCGTAATGGTGCGTATCTCTTTGCTTCAGAGACATGTGCATTTGATGCTGTTGGTGCAGAATACATGCGAGATGTGAATCCAGGTGAAATAGTTGTTGTAAATAACGATGGAGTGACATCACATTATTTTGATAAAAAAACAAAGCATCGTCCATGTATTTTTGAGTTTCCGTATATTTCACGACCAGACAGTCTTGTTTTTGGGTTAAGCGCTACGGGCGTACGTAGTGATATGGGTAGGGCATTAGCACGAGAACAGCCAGTTGATGCGGATATTGTCGTGCCTGTGCCAGATTCGGGCGTTCCTGCTGCACTTGGATATGCACGAGAAATGAAAATGTCTTTTGAGCCATCTGGTTTAATACGAAATCATTATGTTGGCAGGACATTCATTGATGTGAATCAGCATGCTCGTATTCGTAAGGTTGATATGAAGTTGAATGCAAATCGATATATTGTTTCTGGCAAAAGAGTTGTACTTGTTGATGATAGTGTGGTACGGGGCAATACGATGCAATCTGTTGTAGAGAAAGTGAAAAAAGCGGGTGCAACGGAAGTACATTTGCGTATTGCATATCCACCGTGGAGATTTCCATGTTTTGGTGGTATTGATACGCCAACTTCTGAGGAACTTTTTGCATATGATTGCAAAACAGATGAGGATGTAGTGCAGAAAGTATGCAAGGAAATTGGAGCTGATTCTGCTGGCTTTATTTCGTTGAAAGGTTTGTATGCTGCGTGTGGAAAGGTATATGATCAAGACAATCCTGCATTTTGTGATGCATGTCTCACGGGTGATTATCCGATGAAACTTGTTGACAGGGAAAATATGTAAGTTCACAGGTGATCGACTAAATAGTCGGTTACCTGTTTTTATTTACATACTAGAATATTGAATATGGTATGATATTAGAGTAGTATAATGTTTAATGGGCTACTTACTAAATTACTAACATACCAGTTTACATGTCTCTCATGCAAAAATTGATCTCATGGCAACAGGATACAGCAAAGCGAGAACATCTGGAGCCATTTATGGTCTTACAATTTGGTACGATCAAAGAAATTATTCGTGTGACGCCAAAAACACACGACGAGCTTTTGCGTATCAAAGGGATTGGTCCGGTCAAGGTGCGTAAGTATGGTGATGATATTTTGGGGATTGTACGAGGGGATGGTGTTGTTGGCGGTGAAATATCTGACAAGTCCAGTGCTGGCGATTTATTTACTGAGGCGCAGCAAGTAAATCAGGCAGCAGTGCACAGTGATAATCCTGCACATTCCGATATACAGTTTGATGCAGTGACGGGTGAGATCATTGAGCAAGAAGGTAGCGATGCAATTTCTGTGACAGAGTTGGTAACAATGATCGATACGATGTTACAAACGAATTTCAAAGATACGCGTGTGCAAGGTGAAATCACAGGATTTAAGAGAAATCCAAATGGTCATGCATATTTTGAGATCAAGGATAAAGAAAGTGTTCTGCGCTGTGCAGTGTTTAAAAATAGTTATGAACTTTCTGGATTGAACCTAGAAGATGGTATGGAAGTGATCGTGACAGGACATCCAAATTATCATAAGCAGTACGGTTTTAGTTTTATCGGTCAGACAGTTGAACTTTATGGAGAAGGTGCACTCAAAAAAGCATATGATGAGCTCAAAAAGAAATTGGATAAAGAGGGATTATTGGCAATTGAGCGCAAGAGAGAGTTGCCAAATTTGCCACAGAAAATTGGACTTATCACATCTCGGAGTGGTGCAGCAATTGGAGATTTTACGACAAATGTTGGAGATTATGGATATAAAATAATTTTTCATCACTCAACCGTGGAGGGTGCAAATGCACTTATAGACATAAAAAACGCACTCACAACAATGGCAAAAAAAGATATTGATGTGTTGGTAATTGTGCGTGGTGGTGGAAGTTTGGAAAGTTTGCAGGCATTTAATAATGAAAATATTGTGCGAATGATCGCAGATTTTCCAGTGCCAGTGGTTGTAGGAGTTGGACACGAGCAAGATGAAACACTTACAACACTTGTTGCAGATGTTGGCGCAAGTACACCAACAGCAGCAGCACATACTGTAAGGGCGAGTTGGGATAAGGTTGATAAATTCCTTGGTAGTAGTGAGCAATGCATTTTAAATTCATTTGATAAAGCATTGTCTAATAAAAAAACAAAATTGTCAGAGCAGGAATATTTTAT
>JAOZUJ010000040.1:3782-9548 GCA_029938745.1 Candidatus Moraniibacteriota bacterium | reverse complement strand
AATTTAATTCAAGGTCTTTTTCTGCAGTGATAGACATTGTGTTTGTTACTGGTTCAGTATTATTTTTTAATGTGTCCTCTGACACATTTTTTTCTTGAATATCTTTTTGGTCATCGTTTAGTATTTTTTCAGATGAAATATTTTCATTATCAGATATTACATTAGCATCTTTTTGTTTCTCCTCATCAGTAATGGATTGATCCACAACATCAATATTTATAACAGAAAAAGCATTCTGTGAAAATAAGAGACAGAAACAAAGACATAAAACAAAAATTTTTTTCATACAGAAAAAATAATAAATAACAACAGAGTTAATTTCAAATTTTATTTTTGATTTTTAGATAGTTTGTAACAATAGCAAATTTATACAATTAATGTCAATAAGCTTAATTTAAAAAACGTAGTGACAAGTTACGACTTGTCATTGCTATAGAATATATTAGTGATTTAGTCAACAAATCAAAAACCACCAGATTATAAGTCCAGGTGGTTTTTTTGCTTATTTTATAGTCCTCCATCAACATTTTGATTAGGGTGTTCTTTGCGTCTTTTTTTAACTTGTGCCATGATGGCACTTTTTATCTCGTATGGATCGCCAACTGATTTGAAAAGAAAATGAGATTGTTCGGCGGCGGTTTGTACGGTGAGATTGCCATAATTGAGTATTGTTGGAAAAAATCCGTTAACATCTGTGGATATATCTTGAATACGCTTATATTCTAGTTCACCTACCTCACGTGCAAATAGTCCTTTTTGATCAACATTCACAATACGATGTGTTGTAATAATCCAAATATCGAGATAGTAATCAAACCAAAGAAGAAATCCATAAATCCACATAAAAAGAGTGAGAAATGATAGCATAAAAAAGAAAATAGCACGTGCAGATGTGTTTGAAAAACTTTCAATAATTTCTGAATAAAAAATAAGAGAAAAAACCACTATTATAAATAATATAAAGATTGGGATATATTGCATAAATATATTGAACCAATGTCTATGAACAATACGAATTGTTTCTTCATTTTCATGTTGTGCTGTAAAATAATATTGAAGTGATTTCATATCTTTAATAATTTATTGTATTAGAAGAATAGGGAGATGGATTTGGTAATGTTTTGCTAAAAGGAATCATAAAAAATAACACAACATTCACAAGTACAAGGAATATTGTAATTACAATAAAGACAATGATCAGTGGTCTGGTAAAATTTGGATTGATGGAATATGCTTGCAAGCGCGTTACAATAAAAAAACTTACAAGTGCAACGCACATGATAAATAAGAGGTATAGCATGGAAAAAAGTAATAACATATTTTTTTATTTTTATTTTTTTAATTGTTCTTGTCCATAATCAGTAACAACGCGACCACGAGGTGAGCGTGCGAGGTAGCCTTGTTGCATGAGGTATGGTTCGTATACATCTTCAATTGTTTGCACTTCTTCTGAGAGAGCATTTGCGATCGTTGCAACACCAACAGGTCCACCATTAAACTTGTCAATAATAAGATTGAGAAATTCACGATCTGTTGGTTCGAGCCCATCACTATCAATATCAAGCATATCTAATGTTTGTTCAGCGACTCTTTTAGTAATTATATCGTATTCATGCACATCTGACCAATCGCGTGCTCGTTTTAAGAGTCTATTGGCAACGCGGGGCGTTTGTCGTGATGCTCCTGCTATACAAATAGCACCGTTGTCATCGATATTACATTCCAAAATAGACGCACTTCTTTTGATAATACTCTCAATGTCTTCTTTGTTATAAAATTCTAATCGATGTATGACGCCAAAGCGATCTCGCAAGGGTCCTGTGAGTGTGCCCATACGTGTTGTTGCTCCGATAAGTGTAAATTTTGGTAGATCAATTTGTAATGCTTGTGCGCTCGGTCCCTTTCCGACAACAAGATCGAGTTTATGGTCCTCCATTGCGGGATAAAGCACCTCTTCAACAGATTTATTGAGTCTGTGAATTTCATCAATAAACAAAACATCACCATCTTGTAAATTAGTGAGAATTGAACCAAGGTCGCCAACGCGTTCAATTGCAGGACCTGATGTTGTTTTGATATTCACGTTCATTTCACGTGCAATGATATTTGCGAGTGTGGTTTTCCCCAATCCTGGTGGACCATAAAGCAAGACGTGCTCAAGTGGTTCATTGCGTTTTTGTGCTGCTTGCAAAAAAATATTTAATTGTTTTTTGATTTTTTCTTGTCCAACATAATCCTCTAATTTTTGTGGACGGAGTGTATAATCAATTGTAAAATTACTTGATTGAGATTCATCTTCATCAAGTTTGTCATCGGTTGTGTCATCAGATTCTTGTTCGTGTGTAATGAGTGTCATAGGAGGTAATTAGGTTAATATGAAAGAAAGTTGTATTAGTTACGTATTATAATTGTAGCACTACTTGACAAGATTTCAAAGGTGTGCTATAGTTTTAAGTCGAATAAGGAAATCTTTAAAAAACCAACAATTCGACAAAATCTTTCAAAATTTGATATTTTTATGTCTGTAGGCATATTATGGGCTTTCCTATCTTTTAAGCTCATACGGAAGTTGTTTGTCCAGATTGGACTGGGTGGTTTCGGCTGCGCTTTTCCTCGACACTTCTTCTCCCCGCATGAGTCAATGACCATGCGGGTACACTGCCTACGGTAAAAGGAGGTAGTTGGTTGTCTACAGACATAAAAATAGCAATTAAAAACGACGTAATTATGAATATTACGTCGTTTTTTGTTTAGTAATTTAACTTACAATGTTGTAACGCGTTGTGCTTCTTCGAGTGTTGTTACGCCTTCTAATACTTTAAGTACAGCGTCTTGTTCCATAGTTAACATACCATTTTCTATGGCTTTTTTCTTAATATCTGGTGCTAATGCATTGTGAGCAATGAGTTCTCTGAGATCATCATCCATGATGAATACTTCAGAAATTGTTGTACGTCCCTTGTATCCAATTCCGCTACATTTTTCACAATTACCTGGAATGAACATGTGCTCCGTTTGCGGTTTTTTAAGGGTTACTTTTTGCGAAATACCATCAATAACTTTCATGATAATTTCTTTTTCACTTTTTGTGAGTTTTTGTTCTTTTTTACAATCACATAATGTACGTACAAGTCGTTGTGCAATAAAAGCATTTGTTGCTGTTGTGAGGTCTTCCGTGCTTACACCTAAATTAGTGAGTCGTTGTATTGAGCCGACAGCATCGTTTGTGTGTAGTGATGAAATGAGCAGATGTCCAGTGAGAGCGGCATTCACGGCTGTTTCGGCTGTTTCTTCATCACGAATCTCACCTACCAAAAGTACATCAGGATCTTGACGAAGAAGTGCTCGGAGTGCTGTGCCAAATGTATAACCAGCCTTTTTGTCAATTTGTGTTTGTAAAATACCGTCCAATTGATATTCAATTGGATTTTCAATTGTGATGATTTTTATATCAGGATTACTGATTTCATTGAGTACGCTATAAAGTGTTGTTGTTTTACCAGAGCCAGTTGGTCCAGTGTTGAGTACAACACCATATGGTTTTGTGACTTGTGTCATGATGCGATCAAGATTATAATCGCGAATTCCAATGGCGTGTATATCGAGTTTGACATTATCACGAGAGAGAAGTCGTAACACAATTGTTTCACCATAGCCGCCGACAATAATAGACACACGGACATCAACATTTTTTTCTGATTTATCTTCTTGTTCATACATAATGCGAAAGCGACTGTCAGATACTCCCTGTCGTATTGTGGTCGGAATATTACTAATGATCTTTACCTTACTAAGGAGAAGAGGGTAACTTATAATCGGCAATTTTGCAATAGATTGAAGCACACCATCAACACGCATACGAATATCAACAAACTCTTCTTGTGGTTCAATGTGGACATCACTTGATTTGAGTGTTGCACCATAAGAAAGTATTACAGGAAGAACATCTTTATCTTCTACGCCATTTATCAAAGTATTCATTGAATCAAAGTTTTGTGCATTATCCTTTGCTAATATTTGATTAGCATTATCAACAAAAATTCCACGAGAAAGTGACTGCGACATCAGATCTTCATAAAGAGCTTCAATGAGCTCACCTTCTGTTGTAACGCGCATTATCTCTTCAATTGTGGTTACACCATTTACAGCTTTGAGTACACCATCTTGTGTCATTGTGACAAGACCTTCTTCTAGAGCAGCTTTCATAATGGTGGTTTCACTTGCCATGTCGAGCACAAGTTGTTCAATGGTGCTTGTCATTGGGAGAATTTCAAAAATACCAATACGTCCCTTGTAGCCAGTATCATGACATTTGTCACAGCCAACAGCTCGATAAATTTTAGTAATATTTTTTGGCACCTCAAGCTTTGCCTTTGGAGAAATGAGTGCGATCATTTTCATGAACATATCAAGTGTCTCTTGTGCAGGTTCATATTGTTCTTTACAGTGTTCGCAGAGAGTTCGTACGAGGCGTTGTGCCATAAAAATATTTGTTGCAGTTGGAATAAGTGTTGGCTTTACACCGAGTTCCATGAGGCGAGGAATTGTAGCAATTGCATTATTTGTGTGTAGTGTCGAAAGCACAAGGTGTCCTGTAAGAGCAGCATTGACTGCAACTTCAGCTGTTTCATCATCGCGAATTTCACCTACCAAAACAACATCTGGATCTTGACGTACAACGGCACGGAGACCTTTTGCAAATGTATATCCGCGGTCTTTGGCAATTTGTGTTTGTGAAATACCATCAATTTGATACTCAATTGGGTCCTCAATAGTAATAATTTTTGTTTCTGGTGTTTTGATGTGGTTGATGAGAGTATAGAGAGTTGTTGTTTTACCAGAGCCAGTTGGTCCAGTTGTTAGGATCATCCCAGCGTTTTTTGTAATATTTTTTTGTAGATCTTCAAATGCCTTTCCTTGTAAACCAAGGCTATTGATATCTACTGTTACACTATCACTACGGAGAAGTCGCATTACAATACCCTCAAATTTTTTGCCAGGAATTGTGGAAACACGTACATCGATGGTTACATCTTTTTCTTCAGCTATTTCAAATGAAAAATGACCATCTTGCGCTTGATCACGCACATTAATTTTCATTTTACTCATTAATTTTATACGATTGATAATGAGTTTATATGTATGTTCTGGAAATTCAACAATATTTTGCAACACACCATCAATACGATAACGGATGCGCACAGATTCTCGTTGGGGCTCAATATGAATATCACTTGCTCCAAGTTTTATTGCACCAGAAAAAATAATATTTAGAACTTCTGTTGTAGGTGTCCCAGTGGGATTATCACGTAGTTTTAAAAGCTTGCCCAAACTCTCCTCAAACTCTTCTAAATCTTTACCACTAAGAGTAAGGCGCATTGTATCGATAGAGTCAATAAAATACGCATTTTTGTATTGATGAATTAATTTTGCAAAAGAATCAGTAGAAATAACAAAAATATCGATATCCCACCCTTTTTTTTCTTTTAAATCATCAACAAAAGCAATAAATTCTTTATTTGTTGGGTCGATTGTCCCCATTTTCACAAATTTTCCACTACTGTGAAATATGGCGGCGCTATATTTTTTAGATGTTTCTTCATCGATCATCGAAACATCATCACTTGCTATTGGTGTGATATTGAGATCAATATAAGGAAGTCCAAGTTTTTTTGCTGTATACGAAGCAAATTCCTCCTGACTTTTAGCATGCATCTGTTTTAATGTGCGTTCGGTTTCACGCGCATGTCGTTTTTCTTGTGCTTT
>JAOZUJ010000040.1:0-3682 GCA_029938745.1 Candidatus Moraniibacteriota bacterium | reverse complement strand
TTTTTTCAATGGGTGATTGATCACTCACAAAGAACATCTTGATGATTATAACAAGATGCACGTTCAAAGACATGAGAGGTAGGTATAATACCAGCCTCTCTTTATTTTAGTTGTTTTAAGTATGGAGTAAGAAGGTCACACACTTCTTCTGTGGCGGTCTCAGTTGTTTTGGTTGATAAAATAATTTTATAAATATTATTTGGTAACTGTGTCAGATTGTTAATATCAGAGTCAGTAAGTACGATGTTTGATCGATGTACATCAATGAGCGCAATAAAAGCATTATTTTCATCTTCATAAATCAAAATAAATATTTGTCCAGACGGATAACTTTCTTTCATTTTTTCTAATGCAGAATAAATATGGTGTGTTTTTGCATGTGTTTGAATAATGTCTTGTTGAGACAAAGAAGATATGACAGTTTTTTTATTATACTTGGATGTTGTAAGATTTTTCATCACACGACCCCATAATTGCAAAAGTGAAAAGGGGAGGTTGCGATAGAGATTTCTGATAATGATTTGTTGATCAGCACCATATTCAATTAACCTACTTGAAAGTGTCATGGCCTGTGGAGTTGTTTTATGGTTTTGAAAACTATGTGTTTCACTGATGATACCGGTGAGCAAACATTGCGCACATTTCTGAGATATCTTTTTATTTGTAATTTCTTCAAATAGATCGCCAATAATTTCAGATGTAGATGATGCAATTGCACTGACAATATTTATTTGCCCAAATTGTTCATTTGCACTTTTGTTATCAATATTGATAATAGGTAATTCATAAAAAATATCAGGAATTTCTTCATAGAGCTGGCCCATAGATTCTTTATCCGTTGCGCCAACTGTGATGATAATGTCATATGGAAACTTGCCAGGAAGAAATGAAAAATCTCGTGAATCGATCATGCCACGCTCTGGTGTCACATGAATCTTGAATTCATCATCAACTTGTCCAGTTTTTACATCAAGAATTTTATTGTACTTTGTGTTGAATGTAATAATGAGATCACGCGTGCCAGCAATAGAATGGGTGATATCTGTCGTGGTAGGCTGTGGCAAAAATTCAAAGAGAGAAATTTGTTCATATGGATCGGTAAATGCAATTGTTGTTTTGATATTTTTGAGGTCACAAAAATGTGCAAGTGCAAGGGCACTACAAAAATGATCACCTCGTGGATTTTCTGGGAGCAATACAAGGATATGTTTACTGCTATCCACAAGTTTTTCAAATTGTTTAATTTCCGATTGCGACATGAATAAATTTTTATAGCTGATAGTACAGAGTACCAACACATCATTTCTTTGTCAATTTTTGATTGCATTGTATGTAAAAATATCGTATTCTACACGAGTATGGAAAGTATAATCACAAACACAATTGAAGAGACTGTGCAACTTGCAAAAGAATTTGTGCAAAATGAGATCAGTGGCAAAAAGATTGTCTGTCTGAAAGGTGAGCTCGGTGCTGGCAAGACAACATTTACACAAGGCATACTCAAAGAATTTGGTGCAGATGGTCCATATACATCACCGACATTTACAATTGTCAAAGAATATGATGTTGATAAATATGAGATAAACAAGATATATCATATTGATGCGTATCGTATTGGTAGTGATGATATGCAAACAATTGGATGGGATGACATGATGACAAATGACAGTGCACTCATTATTATAGAGTGGCCAGAAAATATTGTAGATATCTTGCCACAAAATACATATGTGATATTATGTGAGATGGTAAGTGAAGAACAAAGGGGATATACATTTATTGCCGATGGCAAAATAACTGTTGGTCAAAATAATTAGTAATAAAAAAATATGAAACAGATAGTAATGCTCATGCTCCTCGGAGCAGCAGTTGTTGTGTTTACTGGGTGTGAACAGGAGTCGTCAACTGCTAACAAGTCACAACAAGATCAGGAAGAAGCGGTGGGATATGTTGCAAAATTAGCAGAAATACACCAAGAAGCACCACAAGATATTCAAGATGCAGTCAATAAAGAGAATGCAAAACTCGAAGAAGCAAAAAAGATACTCGAAGATGGTGACGAGACACAAGCAAAAGACGAAACATCTAATAATTCACAACAATCAAAAGCTATGAATAATATACCAGAGCAAATTAACATGGATTTTGCAAAGACGTGCAAAAGTGCAACATTAAAAACAAACAAAGGAGATATAAAGATCACATTTGATAACGACAACGCGCCAGTGGCAGTAGCAAACTTCTGCACAATTTCAGATAATGGCGATTATGATAATGTTATATTTCATCGTGTGATAAAAGATTTCATGATCCAAACAGGTGACCCAGAGGGAACGGGATTTGGAGGACCTGGATATCAATTTGATGATGAGATTCACACAGATAATAAAAATGATGTAGGAACAATTGCACTTGCAAACAGTGGACCAGGTACAAACGGAAGTCAGTTCTTCATTAACACAAAAGCAAATAACTTCCTCGACACAAAACACACAGTGTTTGGCAAAATAACAGAAGGAATGGAAACCGTAACCACAATCGAAAATGTAGAAACTGGCGCAAAAGATAAACCAGTAGAAGATGTTATTATTGAAAGCGTAGAATTGGAAATGAACTAAAAGAAAAAATCAGATTATAAAAAAACCAATGTTTTGCGCACAAAACATTGGTTTTTTTATATTGACAAAATCTATATTTTCACGCATACTAGAGGTGAAAGAAATGCATTAGTGATAGAAAAATGATGACAAATAGTGAAATTTTGTATATATATTTATTGAAATAATTTATTTTTTATAATAAGTTTATGGAAATAAAAGATAAAATTACAGGAATTATTTTTGGTTTGTTTGGATCTATCATTGCGAGCTTTTGTGTGGCTTTAGCTGCATCATTTTTGACTGATGATCCATGGACGATATTACTCTCAGGTATAATTGTGGGCATGACAAGTAGCTTTGCCAATGCATTTGGCCCACTCGTGTCTAGTTCTCAAGTGCTCAATAATAAGATTTATTCAAAACAAGACATTGAGCAATCATTGGCTTCTTTTTTATTAACATTCGTGATTGTTGCATTACCGCTTATCCCTTATATATTAATTAGCGACCTTGCACTTGCACGAATGATCTCCATTATGACAGGATTGGTCTTACTCTTTATTTTTGGTGTACAACACGCACAATTAAAACATCATTCACCACTATTGTACGGATTCATGATGGTTTCAATCGGCATTGTGTCTGCATGCGTCTGTTATTATGTAGTTCATCTTTTGATGTAAGATCAAATAAATATAAAAAAGAAGATCCAGTTCTCAGATAGTTTGAGGCTGGTTTTATTGTTGTAAATGATGTGTAGTAAATTAAGGAATTAATTAAGGAATTAATTCCTTAATTTCATATTTTTTAATGATGACATTAATGTGGTCATTAAATTGGTCATTTTTTTGCGTTGTTTGGGTAAGAGTTGTATGATTAGATAAGTATTTATTTTAAATTTATTGTCATATCGAGCGAAGTAATAACGAAGTCGAGATATCTCAAAATAATAAGATTAGAGATTTCTCCACTTCACCCACGTTACGGTCGAAATGACATAATATCACAATTTCTATGACAAAGAAAAAACCAACATTATTATTACTTGACGGTAATGCAATCATTCATCGGGCGTATCATGC
>JAOZUJ010000113.1 GCA_029938745.1 Candidatus Moraniibacteriota bacterium | reverse complement strand
AGTGGAACGATCAGTCACAACAAAGACTTCGCAACAATCACAAGTGCACTCATAAAAATTATGGAGACATACGATAATGTAAACTTATTGCTTGTTGGTCCGCTAGATGTAGAAAGTGAATTAGTACAAAAATTTGGAAATAGAATAAAGCAATTGCCATACGTGCCACGCAAAAAACATTTTGCCAATGTAGCGAAATGTGATATTACTTTAGCGCCACTTGAATATAATAATCCATTTTGTGAGGCAAAATCAGAATTGAAATTTTTTGAATCAGGAATTGTAAAAGTGCCAATAGTAGCAGTGGATAATGAAACATATCGAGATGCAATTGAAGACGGGAAAGATGGATTCCTAGCAGGAGATACAAGTAAATGGGTAGATAAATTATCACAACTAATTGAAAACAGAAATTTACGTTTGCAAATAGGATTAAAGGCATATCAAAAAACAATACAAAGCTACACAACAAAAAATGCAAAAAATAAAGAATACTATGAATACCTAAAAAGCAAATTATAAAGACAATCATTAATTAATGTTTTTGTAGAGATAGTGCCTATGTGCCTGTCCATCGTATGATGAGTAAGATAATCAATCATCAGACCTCTTATATAACTCCTGTATGTTTGTCATCTCGAGCGTAATGCAAATGGAGTCGAGAGATCTCAAAACTATAAAAATATCACCGTCCAGCATCTAAAATGATCGATCATTGCAACAATGCTCTTATGTGATATAATAAAAATGCCTATGAAGTAGGTGTTTTTATTATGAAACGTTACTAAAAAATGTCAAAAGTATTAAAAAAACATGAAAATTATAAAGAATTGACATGGATGCTGGCAAAGACGGATTTTAAATTGCGGTATAATGGTTCAATTCTAGGATATATGTGGGCGCTTTTAAAGCCGTTGCTTGTATTTCTTGTTTTGAATTTTGTTTTTTCATCAATGATGTTTGGTCGTGCGGGGGGTAATCCATATTATTCTTTGCAATTGTTAACAGCTATCATGATGTTTTCTTTTTTTGTGGAGGGTACGACATCTGGCATGAACTCATTGATGTCAAAGGCATCACTTGTGACAAAGATCTATGTACCACGATGGACGATTATATTGGCACCGACAATCAATGCTGCCATGGTATATCTCACCAGTCTTATAATTGTGGTTGGGTTTTACATGTACAAACAATTCATGCCATCCTGGGAATCAATATTATTATTTATCTTTTTTAGTATACTAATTTATGCTTTGGTTGTAGCATTTTCTTTTTTGACGGCGCCGTTGTTTGTGCGATTTCGTGATCTAGGTTTGATATGGGATGTTGTGACACATGTTTTATTTTATGCGACACCAGTTTTTTATTCGTTATCAATGTTGCCCGATGAGGTTCAGAGAATTATATTATTAAATCCTATGGCATTTATTATACATTTTACAAAAGAAGCATTAATCAATGATCATTTTCCAGATCCATGGCAACTGGGTTTATTTACCTTACTAGTATTTATCGGACTAGGTATTAGTTTATTGGTGTATAGAAAGTCAATCACCAAAGTTGCAGAATATTTATAATTTTTTAGATATGCAAAAAATAGCAATACAAGTAAAGAATATAACAAAATCTTTTAAGATTCCTCATGAAAAACATGATACTATGCGGAGTACTTTTGTAAATATGTTTGCGCATAATACTTATGAAGAATTTAATGCATTGGACAATGTATCATTTGATGTAAAAAAAGGAGAAACATTTGGGATTATTGGTCGCAATGGTTCTGGTAAATCAACTTTACTAAAAATATTAGCTGGAGTATACCAAGCAGATCAAGGTTCAGTGATGACGAATGGCTTAATATCGCCGTTTTTAGAATTGGGCATCGGATTTAATCCGCAGCTTTCAGGCAGGGACAATATCTATTTAAATGCAACAATTTTAGGTCTCAGTAAAAAAGAGATTGCAGAAAAATTTGATGATATTGTAGAATTTTCAGAAGTTGGTCGCTTCATTGATCAAAAAGTACAAAATTATTCATCTGGAATGAAAAGTAAGCTTAGTTTTTCAGTGGCAGTGCATGCAGATAGAGAGATATTACTCATGGATGAAGTGTTGGCAGTAGGGGATATTAAATTTAAGAAAAAATGTTTAGATGTTTTTGATAATTTCAGAAAGCAAGGAAAGACAATCATTTTGGTAACACATGCACCAGATGTAATTGAAACAAATTGTAACAGGGCAATGATATTTGATCATGGTAAGATCGTAGCAATTGGAGAATCAAAAGAAACAATGAAAAAATATGATGAAATAATTAAAAAATAATGATGAAAAGAACAAAAGGATTAGTAATATGGTTTACAGGGTTGCCATGTAGCGGTAAGACAACATTATCAAAAGAAATTGAAAAATATTTTCAAGAAAAGGATTTGCCAATTCAAAGATTGGATGGTGATGTGGTGCGAAAGACTATTAGCAGTGATCTTGGATTTAGCAAAGAAGATCGTGATACAAATATCAAAAGAATGGCATATTTAGCACAAATGCTTTCAGGTCATGGTATTAATGTTGTATCAGCTTTTGTGTCACCATATCAAGAGATGAGAGATTTTGCACGTTCATTGCAAGAGGATTTTATAGAAGTGTATGTAAAGTGTAATATAGAAAAATGCAAAGAGCGTGATGTG
>JAOZUJ010000112.1 GCA_029938745.1 Candidatus Moraniibacteriota bacterium | reverse complement strand
TGAATAACTAATTGTTGCATTATCTGGGATGTTTGTTGAATTTAATTCATAACATTCACACTCTGGAATTGTCTCTATTACTTCTTTTGTTGTATTTGTTTTTTCTGAGATGAGAGTTACTTTGTGTATTTGTGGAGTTTTTGTGTTAGTTGATGTTAGTGTTGCTTTCCATTGGAAGTTATTTGTTTTTGTGTTTGTTGGAAAGTTTTCATTTGGGTTTATTGTGTTCCAAGAATCTCCATTGTCTATAGAGTATTCGTAGTTTATATTTGTACTGTCTGGAATTGTTTGATCTATGTTAAAAGTATTTAGATATGTTGTTTCATTGAAGTTTATTTTGTTTGATGTATATGTTCCTGTATTATTGTAATTGTTTGCGTATGTTACTGAGTTTACTCTTGGTGTTGTATTTGGATTGCTAGTTTCTAGGTTTAGCTTGTATTGGATGTATTCATTTCCTGTGAGGGTTGATTGGTCTATTGGACAGTTTGTGTTGTCTGTACACTGGGTGCTCCATGCGTTCCAGTGTGAGTCTGGGAGTTCTATTTGGAGCCAGTCTATTTCGAATGTGTCTTCTGTATTGTTCCATGTGCCTGTTTTCCAGCTAGTCCAAAATCCTATTTTTGAGAAATTGTGATCATCACTATTCATGTTTATTTTTACAATTTTCCATTCATTATTTGCCCAAAAATAACTATCATCATGCCAATCATCTGTGATCATGCCATCATCATATAACATCCGCTCCCTATTACTATTCACTCGCACACGTGCTGTTACTACAGAATCTGCAGGAAAATATCCATCTGGTTTTCCTGTATCAAACCAAAAATATGTCCATTGATCATTGCCAGATGTTTCTGGTGTTGGATTAGACAATTTCATTGTGCCGTTTAATTCTTCTGCGTCATTAAATAACGAACCCCATCCATAAAAATCTCCGGCATATTCACTTGTGTCACCATCATCAAAATTATTGCGATATGTTGCATTGGCATCACCAGTGCGATATTGCATGATTGTTGTCTGTGTATCTTCTATTGTATTATTCCATGTTAATTGTTGTGTTAAAGTATCTGCAATAACTACAGGTTGACCAATATACATTCCCGATTTATTATACTGTGCATTAAGATTGATCACGGAAATACCTCCTGTATACAAACTACTATAAAGAAGATCATTTACTGGATCTATAACAAAATTTGAGATATCATTACCTCCAATTATTGGAGGTGTGGAAATTGTAGTCTGTATAGAAACTAAGTCATCTGCAGAATCAATGGTGCCTTTTGTGTCAATTACAGAAAGACCTGTGCTACATGCACTAACATATATCAGATTTGATGTTTGATCTAATACAAAATGATGAATCCACTCTCCACCAATTGCAGGTGTGGACGTTGAATTATATGTTGTTACTAACGTATCATCTGACGGAGATATTGTGCCTTGTGTGTTGATGACAGATAGACCATTACCCGTACCAATATATATTAGATTATTTATTGTATCAAGAAAGGAATACCCGACACTATTATGTGCAATTGCTGGTGTCGATGTTGTGCTATATGTTGCAACTAAAATATCATCTGATGGATCAATTGTACCTTGCGTATTGATCACAGAGAGACCACCGTCTGTGCTTACATACAAGAGGTTATTTACTGTATCTAAAAATGAATAATAAACTCGATTATGTGCAATTGCTGGCGTAGATGTTGTTGAATATGTTATCACTAATACATCATCCGACGGGTCAATTGTACCTTGTGTATTAATGACGGAAAGACCACCATCCCACATACTGATATACAAGAGATCTTTTGTTGTATCTAAAAAGGAATGAAAAACTCGATCATTTGTAATTGCTGGTGTCGATGTTGTATTATATGTCATGACCGACGTATCATCTGATGGATCAATTGTTCCCTGCGTGTTAATGACAGAAAGACCACCATTCCATGTGCTGACATACAAGAGGTTATTTACTGTATCTAAAAATGAATGATATACAACATCGTTTGCAATAGCTGGTGTAGATGTTGTATTATATATTGTAACGAGTACATCATCTAATGGATCAATTGTTCCTTGAGTATTCAACACAAAAAGACCCCCATCATATGTGCTGTTATACAGAAGATTATTTGTTGTATCAAGAAAAGAATGAAAAATTTGATCATTTGCAATAGCTGGATTTGTATCTGAATTATATGTCCACCCCTGATTAATAACTATTTCTCCACCGTTCTGATCATCTACCGCTGACACATCAAAAGAATCAATGGGATGATGTCCTACATCAAACTCAACCTTAGTAGTTTCCGTATAACTCTCACCAGGATTTTGATACTCTAAAGTAACATCTCCATCAAATTGCTGTGATGATGTATTATTGTTTATTCCTTTATTAAAATCTTCTTGTGTGTCCCATACTGTATCATCTGTTTGACCTGATAGAGTTGATTGTGGCGTTGATTGAATAGTTCTTGTTATATTTTCTACTTGTGTTTCTTTTTTTACCTCGCCATAGTTTTCAACGAAGGCGGGCTGATCTTTTATTATATCTTCAATGGGTGTGATTACTTCTGTATCATTTGTTTTTTGTAATTGTGATTCTTCTATCATTTCTGGAGAAAAAGGAAAATGACCATGTCTGTGAGGAAATGGACTTTCTTGTGCTTGAGAGA
>JAOZUJ010000039.1 GCA_029938745.1 Candidatus Moraniibacteriota bacterium | reverse complement strand
CTGATGAGCCATAATGATCATTAGCATTGTTGGTGTATACTGGACCGTTTGGTGTATAATCATTGATCTCTGCTGTATTTTTAATTGCACCATTTTGATCAAGGAAATGAATGTAGACCGCACCTCTATCAGAAAATCCTGTATCATCGCCTCTTGCACCTACGACAATATCCTGTGTGCCATCGCCATTCAAATCTCCAATCGATGCCACCGCTGAACCGTAGTAATCACTTGATCCTAGCGTAGGTCCATTTGGTGTTGTGCTTGTGATATCTTTTGTCTCTCTGATAGAACCATCACTATTCATAAAATGAATATGTGATGATCCTTTAACGGAACCTGTGCCTTCTCCCGTAACAACCATATCTCTTACACCATCACCATCAAGGTCTCCAATACTTGTTGCACCTGTGCCATATGTATTACTGTTTACCAATAGTGGCCCATTGGGTGTGTCTGAATTAATTTCTACTGTTTCTCTGACTGATGCATCTGTATCATGTGCTCTAGCAAAGCCAATGTCATTTCCTGTGCTATTACCAGTGAGACTAATTGCAAGTGCTGAACTTGGTGTTGTCATGTTGTTTGGTGTTGCAATTGTATATGCATCATTGATCTGTAATATGTAATCGTCATCACCAAAGATCGTTTCAATTGTATAATCACCATTAATATCTGTGAGTGCTGATGATATTGCTAAGTCTCCTGTTGAAATTGATTGATCACTATCAAGATCTTGCCATAGACGTACTGTAACATCTCTGAGACCTATCTCTCCTGCGTCTTTTGAATTGTTCTCATTTTCATCACGATAGATATTTCCTGAAATTGTTTGTGGTGCCGTTGCCGTTTTTAAGAAATGGATATGTGCTGCTCCTCTATCAGTTCCTCCTGCATCATCACCACGTGCCCCAATAATGAGGTCTTGTGTTCCATCACCATCTAGATCTCCAAGACTTGCAACTGATGCACCATAGAGATCTGAATTTGATAGTGTTGGACCGTTTGGTGAAAGATCACTAATGCCCCTTGTTGCTTTTACAGTACCATCATTGTTCATAAAATGAACATACACTGTTCCTCTATTTGTTCCACCAGCATCATCATATCTTGCCCCAACTGCAATATCTTGTACACCATCATTATCTATGTCTCCAAGATTTGTAATTGAGGATCCATACAGATCACTATCTTCAAGTGAAGGACCGTGTGCTGACCCTGCATTAATTTCTTTTGTATTTTTTACTGAGCCATCTGCATTTAAGAAATGAATATGTACTGTCCCTGAATCACTGAGCCCATTGCTATGATCTCTTTCAGCCCCAACAGCAATATCAATAACTCCATCACCATCAAGATCACCAATGTTCGCAATGGATGAGCCGTACTGATCACCAGTTGTTAATGATGGTCCATTTGCTGTGCCACGTCTAAGATCTACTGTACTTTTTACTGAACCATTTGTGTTTAAGAAATGAATGAAAACTGCGCCATATTGACCAGTGGAACCACCACCAGTGTAATATATATCTGTTGCTCCGACTGCGATGTCAGTAATACCATCACCATCAAGGTCTCCAAGTGATGTAACTGATGAGCCATAATGATCATTAGCATTGTTGGTGTATACTGGACCGTTTGGTGTGCTTGCATTGATAGTTGCTGTACTTTTTACTGAGCCATTCGTATTCATAAAATGAATAAAGACAGCACCTCTATCAGAAAATCCCGTATCATTACCCCTAGCTCCTACTACAATATCCTCTATACTATCTCCATCAAGATCACCAATTCCCGCAACGCTAGAGCCATAATATTCACTGGCATTTGCCAACGTTGGTCCATTTGTTGTAGAAGAATTAATCTCTGCTGTAGTTTGTACAGAACCATCTATATTCATAAAATGAATATATGCTGCACCATAACGGTTCGTATGTCCATTCTCTGCACCTGCCACAATATCTATAACACCATCATTATTAAGGTCTCCAATATTTGCTATACCCGTGCCATAATATTGGTCTGTAGTTGTAAGTGATGGCCCATTAGTTGTACTTGAATTGATCTCCACAGTTTGTCTTACAGAAGCATCCGTCAACGCAAAAACACTATTGATTTGCATGCAAAACAATAGTCCACTAAAAAATATAATTGTAGAGAAAAAATAAATGTTTTTTATCGAGAGTCGCACAGTATTTTTTAATTAATTGTGTATTTATTTGCTCTTTCTTATTTTTCTCATTATACCATATACATCTATGTGATGCTACATTACTCTTTTTGTAGTTCTTATATTCGTTTGTGATATACTTTGTTGTTTTCTAAGAAAGTTCTTGTAATAATATTTTTGCCATAAGAAATGAAGAAGCGCTAAAGTCATCATGAAAGTAGATGTAATTATATACCAATACAATACATTGAATGGCAAAGAAAGTGTGATGTCATAATTAATATTTAGCATAAGAATAATACCTAGCGTGACAGTTGCAAAAAATGAAATACCAAGCATAATATCCCAAAACTTTTTATGTATGATTGCTTTCAGTTTTTTTATCGCAACTAGAGCATATGACAATCCATACATTATTATAACGCTCAAAAAAACAATAGCTACTGGATATGTATTTGTTGATTTATTTTTACCCACATCTTCTGCAATAATTATATCATCGCCTCGTTGTTCACTCACATTAATATTATGCATCACATCCTTTGCTGTAGCTGACCCAAGCCCATAATTATCAAATAATATTTGAAATGAAGTTTCTGGTTCGACATTATCACCTACATATGCACTAAGTTTTTGTGCAAAAATTTTTGCATCAATGCTATATATTTGTGCTATTTCTCCTACTGTTTTATCTTGAAATTCCTCTTCAAGAACAGGCTCTTGCACTTCAACTGGCACAATATCACCTTCATCAACAACTTCCTCAGTCTCCACTAAGGATTCTTCATTCAATTCCTCCACTATAATTTCATTAGTTGCATCTTGTTGTACCTGTTCATCTGATTGTGCAAATGAAATTAAAGGGGTACATAATAATATAATTATAACAATACTATTTTTCATAAGCTTATAACATCAATTAATAACGATTTATTACATTTTATAAAAATTATTCATATTTAGCAAATTTATATTTAGTAACAATAATGTGATAAAAATCATTTTTTGCGAGATTGTACGATCTTTTCTATGAGAGTACGCGTTTCATTAATACCAATACATGCATCTGTAACAGACAATCCACCTAGATCAACCTTGCCTTTGCTCATATCCTCAAGATTTTGACTACCTCCCTTAATAAAACTTTCAATTAAAAATCCTTTTACAAGCTTTTTTGCATCTTTATTTTTTTCACATGATTTAAGAACTGATTCGACTGCTCGTGTTTGTCGTGTATAATCTTTTTCATCATCAATCCGTGTATTATCATGACTTGCATCAATAATAATTGATGGATTTTTTACATCATATTCCTTGTACAATTCTGCAACTTGTTTAATATGACGCAAAGAATAATTTGATCCATTCACACCGCCTCGCAAAACAATATGTGCAAAGTCATTGCCCGTGCTGATTACTTGCTTATTACGTCGCACATACACATGATTACTTTGTGCTGATACCACACCATTTACACCAATACGAATATCTCCTGACGTCGGATTTTTAACTCCTACTGTAAAACACATACCAGACGCAAATGCTCGATGCTCTTGATCTTCACTGCTCCTGGCACCAATTGCTGCCCATGACAACATATCTGAACGATAATCAAAAAGATTTGTAAACAACACCTCATCAGCGATTGGTAATCCAATTTCAATAATTTCACGCATCATTTTACGCACATATATAGTTCCCGCATTTACATTTGGCATATCAAATGGATCTGGTTGTAATGCAACACCTGCCCATCCAGCAATTGTACGTGGTTTTTGTGTATATACTCGCATCACAATTTTCACATCAATTTTATAGAGTCGTGCTAATTCAGCAAGTTGTTCTGCATACACACGAACAGCTTCAACTGGCCACGCGCTACACGGACCAACAATTACTAACAATCTATCATCTTTTCCATTAATAATATCTTTAATTTCTTTTCGATCTTGCGCAACGCGACGCTTTGCAGATACATCCAAAAAAACTTTTGCTCGCGCTTCATCCACTTCAATTAATTTCCGCATTTTTGTATTTTTCATCATAATATTTATTATTATAATTACACTTATAACACTAAACTAAAAAACTACTCCATACAAGAGCAGTTTTAAAAATACACTACTTATCCAGATTATTTATTTTTTTCTTTTGTGAATAACGACCGTATTTGCAGCCATATCATGCACACCCTGTTTTTTTGCCATAACCGCAACAAACAAATGAATTGGTGCGAACAAAAACATGATCACACGACTAATCCCTTCACGATTAATAATATCACCAAGCGGTGCCTTTTGCAGAGATTCTTCATTACATACTTGTAAGCCAAATATTTTTTTACCAACTGTTGCTTGATATTTATTTGTCATGTGAATAAAGTATGTCAATGATAATGCAAATAATATAAACACAGAAGTTATAGAACTAAAAAATAGATCATCAAATGCAAAAAAACTCAATGGCACAATAATCACAAGAGAAACAATAGACACAATTACGATATCAATGAATGATGCAAAAACACGAATCCAAAATCCAGCATATTTTACGTTCTCTCCTGAGTCATCATCATGCGTTAATGACATTGGCACCTCAGTATCTCCATAAACAATGTTTATTGCCTCAGTAATATCTTCCACACTATGTCCATTATTACGCAATTGTTCCATGAGTGACTCTTTTGTATATTCATCTTTATTTGTTTGCAGATAATCTATAATTTGCTGATCCATATTATTTTTATTTATTCTTTATTTTTACACTTACTATAATAACACAAAATATATCCTTGACAAAACATTTTTCATATGCTACTATAGATACAATCAAATCAGGACTGTAAGAAGAGCATAGTCGAGTTTCATCTTATCAGAACAAACTGTATTTGAAGACCTAACAAATATAAACTACACTTAGATGAACACAGGAAAAATTGCTCGTCTGACAGATCGTGGTTTTGGATTTATATCTCAAGAAGGTGAAGAGAAAGATTTATTCTTTCATGCAACTGAACTTGTAGACGTAGAATTCAACGATCTTCAGGAAGGCGACGATGTGACATTTGAAATTGCTGATGGACCTAAGGGCCCTAACGCAGTGAATGTACAACGCGCATAATCAAATATTATATTTGATTCGAAAAAATAGCGGTATTTATACCGCTATTTTTATTTTTTACAATAACACTATTAAAAAAATATAGCAGTTATTTAAAATGTTAAAATAAAAAAACTCTCGATAATATACCGAGAGTTTTTTATTTATCCTAAATGACAAGACTTATTTTGCGTCTTCCTCGCCACCAATAATTTCATCTGCCACGTTCTTTGGAACTTCAGCATAATGACTAAATTCCATTGAATAATTTGCTCGTCCTTGTGACATTGATCGCAATTGTGTTGCATAACCAAACATTTCTGCAAGAGGAATTTCAGAATCAATCTCTTTTAGAATTGCCATGCCTTCACCACGATCATTCATCTCCTTGATAATGCCACGTTTTGAATTTACATCTCCTACAACGTCACCCATGGACTCTTCTGGAGTTGTGATTTGTACTGCCATAATCGGCTCTAACAATACTGGTTTTGCATTTCGTACTGCAGTCTTAAATGCCATAGAACCGGCAACCTTAAATGCTGACTCTGATGAATCCACATCATGATAACTACCATCATAAAGAGCAACTCCAACATCAACCATAGGATATCCCGCTATCACACCATTATCCAGCGCCTCTTCAATTCCCTGTCTCGTAGGTTTAATATATTCTTGCGGTATAACGCCACCTTTAATCTCATCTTCAAATTCAAATCCCTCACCTTGCTCTCGTGGATAAATACGTACCCAACAGTGACCATATTGTCCACGTCCACCAGATTGCTTCACAAATTTTCCTTCACCTTCTGCTTCTTGCGTAATTGTTTCACGATAAGACACTTGTGGTTGTCCAATATTTGCCTCAACACTAAACTCACGTTTCAAACGATCTACAATAATATCAAGATGTAATTCACCCATACCAGAAATAATAGTTTGTCCAACCTCTTCATCAGTGTGTACACGAAATGACGGATCTTCTTGTGCAAGCTTTCCAAGTGCAATTGCCATCTTTTCTTGATCTGCTTTTGTTTTTGGCTCTACAGCAATCGAAATCACAGGCTCTGGAAATTCAATTGCTTCAAGTATCACCTTATTATCAATGTCACAAAGTGTATCTCCAGTATTTGTATCTTTCATTCCAACTAATGCACCAATCTCACCAGCATTCAACTCTTCAACTTCTTCACGATCATTAGCATGCATTCGGAGAATTCGTCCAACACGTTCTTTCTTTCCACTTGCTGTATTGTACACATATGAACCCGCTGTCAACGAACCAGAATAAATACGAAAAAATACCAACTGCCCAACAAATGGATCTGTTGCAACTTTAAATGCAAGTGCAGAAAATGGCTCATCATCAGATGCCTTGCGTTCAATTTCAATTTCAGGATCTTTTGGATCAGTTCCCATAATTGCTGGAATTTCATTTGGGGAAGGCAAATAATCTACAACAGCGTCAAGTACTGGTTGTACACCTTTGTTCTGCAACGCTGTCCCAACAAATACTGGGATCATTGTATTTGCAATAACGCCTTTGCGAATTGCAGCTTTTAATTCATCTTCTGTAAAGTTTTCCCCGCCAAGATATTTTTCCATCAAATCATCATCTTGCTCAGCTGCTTTTTCTACCAATTTTTCTCTCCACTCCTCAGCCTGTGCTTTCAATTCCTCTGGACATTCACTCACAACTACTTTTTCACCCATATCTCCTTCAAAAGTCAATTTTTTCATTGTGACAAGATCAACCATTCCTTCAAAATCACCACGCTCACCAATTGGCAATTGTGCAGCAACTGCATGTGGTGTCAAACGTGTATGGATTGATTCAAGTGCACGATCAAAATCAGCACCATCTTTATCAATTTTATTTATAAAACAAATACGAGGAACTTTATATTTATCTGCTTGACGCCATACAGTCTCTGACTGTGGCTCAACGCCCTCTTTACCATCAAATACAACAACTCCACCATCAAGCACACGCATGGAACGCTCCACCTCGACTGTGAAATCAACATGTCCAGGGGTATCAATAATATTAATTTGATAATCCTTCCAAAATGTTGTTGTAGCGGCTGACGTAATTGTAATACCACGCTCTTGTTCTTGCGCCATCCAGTCCATCGTTGCCTCGCCTTCATGCACCTCACCAATTTTATGAGACATTCCAGTATAATACAAAACACGCTCTGTGGTAGTTGTTTTACCAGCGTCAATGTGTGCAATAATACCGATATTTCGTAATTTCTCAATTGGAGTTTTCCTTGCCATAGTTTTTTATAATTAATTTAAAAATATTTTGTAAATATATCATATAACATTCACTTTGTCACTATTTTTTATCTGTTTGTTTTATCGCTTTAGCTTCAATTTCTGTAGCATCGTTAATCACACTTGTTGTGTCAGCTATTTGTGGATGTTTTTTAATCCATATCAAATTGACTATAAACACTGCTATAAAAATGAGTGTTGTTAATAATGGAACATGTACACCAACTAGTCCTATAATAAACACCGCAACTGTTGGTATAAAATAAAAATTCAACACAGCTTTGTATGATGTCATGTATCCATAATTAACATCAAAGATCTTTGTTAAAACAAACAGCATCAAGGCCCACCAAAATGCACTGATTAATCTAAATCCTGCAAACCACACAAACATAAATAATCCAGCAAAAAGAACTAATACTACAGAAAACGGAAATAAGAAATACTGTTCAACAAAACTGATTATATTATTCTTTTCGACAGAAAAATTAGGAACATCTGAAAAAAGAATGTGATTGAATTCAGCACCGTCCTTCACATAAGCTCGATCTCCAACAACAATTATTCCTCCGCTATATTCATCTAATGATGTTATATCGTACGTATTAGAATGCGTATCAATGATAACAACATAACTTTCATCATAATCGCTTTCACCATTATGTGCACTCACTTCTCTAAAAAACGGTTCATCTATGTTTTCAGTTGTTAATTGTCCCTCTGTGATCGTGATCCGTGCATTTTCTGGTATATTTTCGTCAATAGCTTTTGTCAATTCACCTGATGAGTTGTAAAGAAATAAGAAAAAAGATACAGACAATGCTATCGTTATCAAAATATTTGATGTAACCCAAAATAATATTGTTGTTTTATTATTATCTTTTTCCCCAGCAAAAAATTTTGCTAAAAAATCAAGTTTCCAAACATCAACAAACCGATGTAATAGCTGTTTCATACATTTTATTTTATGTTTTTTTCTAACTTTTTTTTGCAGTGCTGATAAAATTATGCAAAATGTGCAAATGCTTTATTTGCGTCTGCCATTCTATGTGTTTCTTCACGTCTTTTCATCGCAGCACCTTCTTTTTCTGATGCCGCAATCAGCTCATCTGCTAATTTTTCTGCAAAACCCTTTCCCTTTCCTTTGCGAACAACCTCACGAATCCATCTCATTGCAAGTGTTTGTCGTTTTTCACCAACAACTGGCACAGGAACTTGATAGTTTGCTCCACCCACACGACGTGATTTCAAGGCGACAAGTGGTGAAACATTTTTAATTGCTTGTTCAAAAACATTCAATCCACCTTTTTTTGTACGTTCTTGAATAATGTCAAAAGACTCATACAACAATCTCTCTGCTGTTGAACGCTTTCCATCTAATGTAATTTGTCCAATGAAACGACCGACCAATAAATTATTATATTGTGTATCTGGTCGCCATGACTTTCTATAGGTTCGTTTCCGTCTTGGCATAAAAGTAAAAATTTAAATTGATAATATTAGTAATCCAACAAACCTTACTCTGTTGGTCTTTTCGCTCCATATTTAGAACGACCTTGTTTTCTATCTTCCACTCCAGCACAATCAAGCACACCACGCACAACGTGATAACGCACACCTGGCAAATCTTTTACACGACCGCCACGGATCATTACAATTGAATGCTCTTGTAGATTGTGTCCCTCACCACCAATGTATGCCGTTACTTCCATTCCATTTGTCAGTTTCACACGAGCAATTTTCCGAAGTGCTGAGTTTGGCTTTTTTGGTGTTGTTGTTGATACTTTCAAACATACCCCTCGTTTAAAAGGCCCCTGTGATTTTACAGGTTTGTTTTGCAATGTATTGAACACTGTTGTCATTGCCGGCGATTTATTCTTCTTCGTTTTACTCTTCCGAGGCCGACGCTTCAATTGATTTATTGTAGGCACAGTAAATAACTATTAAATTTAATTAAAACTCATCTTGAGGCTACATACACCTCAAAATTTAGCAACTCTTTTGCTTATACCCCATTCATATAAATACAAGCAAAAAATACTATCCCTAAGATAGTCCTCTCATAATACAAAAGATTTACAAAAATGTCAACATCTATCCAAAAAGGTGTCCACCTTCAATTATTGAAGGTGGACATGAG
>JAOZUJ010000038.1 GCA_029938745.1 Candidatus Moraniibacteriota bacterium | reverse complement strand
CTTATTTTATTCAGTTTAGTCATGTTAGCGTTGTGTAGTATCATGGGGTTGACAAAGTAGCTACATTTTGGTACAATTGTCTGTTATGTTATAAATATGTATTTTTGTGCATAAATAACGCAAAAATAGCATATTTTTCATATTTTTATTAGAGAAAAAACATCGCTATGATACGATTATATACACTTTTGATTTTTGTTGCAATTGCTACAGTATTACTGTATGTATTTTTTGTGATGCCACGACCAGAATTTGTTGGGAAAACATCCTTACTTGTTGTTGCAGAAAATGCAACATCTGCTATAAATCTCGATCATACGATCAATGATATTGTATATATTTCACAAGATGTTGCACAACACAATATAGAAGTACAAAAATATGATGCAGATGTAAAAATAAGTAGAGTGAAGGATCACAACATTATAGAGGTGGATGTTTTTGCAAATTCTATAGAAGATGTGGATGCAACTGAATACAGTGTTATGAAAGATATAACAAAATATATCAAAAAGCAATATTCATTGGATAAAGACTTATCAATTACAGTTGTTGTTAAGGATGGCGTGCGTCAAACAGATCTTGCACGTGTCGCACCATATATTGTGATGATTGTTATTGCAGTTGGTGTAATTGCTGGTGTTTTGGCATTGTTTTATCTTTTCGATACGAAGCAACATAGCAAAGATGAATATGATGAAAATATTGATGGAGAAAAGATCTTTGCACATTATAATACACAGACTTTTGATGATGCGGAAAGTGATGTTATTGAGAAAGTAGATACTGATAATGTGGTTGGTGAAATAGAAATTGAAGAAAATACTGATAGTTATGAAGATGAAAAATTTGATGATTTAGATGAAGAAAAAATAATTGAACAAGAGGTCAAAGAGCTATCAGAGCTTGTTACAAAAGAATTAGAGGATGAAGAAAAAGAAAAGGTCATAAATAATATAAACACAGCATCTCCAGATGGTCTGCAAACAACTCCAGGAAATTTACCCGTTATTAATATGGATGAATTAGGATTTGGTAGCGCAGTTGTGGATGATGCATCACTGGAGATGGAACAAGATGATGTAGAGCCAACAGAAGAAGAGTTGAAAGCACGGCTCAATGAATTGTTAAGTGGTAAATTATAAGACTTATGTCTAAAAAAACTTCGACAAAAACATTGGTTATTTTTTGGGTTATTGCAATTCCATTACTTTTTGGGTGGTATGTTTTTTTACAATGGAAAAATGAACCAACAAAAATGGTAAATGTTGTATACAATACATCAAAGGTGTTACCACTTGGTGATGCATATAATACAGGGCTTGAGCTTGCACATTATATTTTACAAAAAGATGATGTAGAGCGGACATTTTTGATATTGTTGCAAAATAATATGGAGTTGCGACCGGGTGGTGGATATATTGGTTCGTTTGCAATTGTAAAAGTAAAAAATGGTGAAGTAATTGATAGTGCAGTTCACGACACAGCAAATTTTGATGGTCGTATTCCAGATGATGTGGAACCACCGTTTCCGATGGAAAAAACAATGAATATTCCATCATGGAAATTTCGTGACAGTAATTGGATGCCAGATTTTCCAACGAATGCGCGTGTGGCTGAAAAATTTTATGCACGTGGCGGCGGTGAAGATGAATTTGACGGTGTAGTTGCAGTGAATGCAACAATTCTTGACGCAGTATTGGATATTACAGGTCCGATTACATTATCTGGATATCCAGAAACATTTAAGAGTGGCGATGCAATTATGACATTAGAATATCAGGTTGAGCAAGGATATAAAGATCAGGACATTCAAAAAGGAGATCGTAAAGTTGTTATGGACGACTTGCTCACAGAAATTACACGTCGTGTGAAGCAATTATCAATACGAGAAAAGCTTCTGCTTGTAAATAATTTTATACATTCTTTTGATAGCAAGGATATTCAATTGTATTTTGATGATGAACAAATGACACAGTTGATAGAAGCTGTGAATTGGGATGGTACAGTTGATGAAGAATGGAGCAAGGATTATCTCATGGTAGTGGATGCAAATTTAGCGTCATATAAGACCGACCATTTCATTGAGAGAAGTATTGATTATGATATTGATCTGTCTGGAAACATCCCGCAAGCTGTTTTGACAATTCATTATAAGAACACAGCTACTGCAAAAGATTGGAAAACAAATGATTATCAAACATATCTACGTGTGTATGCACCAGGTGATACATGGTTTACGAGTATCAATAATTGTGTGCTAGATCCACAGTATGGTGATAAATATGGCAAAAAATATGTTGGTTGTCTTGTGCATGTGCCACTTGGTACGCAAAAAGATGTTGTAGTGCGGTACAATCTTCCGCTTGATCTCAAAAATCAATATCCATACGATCTAAAAATTCAAAAACAATCAGGTGTGCATAATGTGCCAGTACAGGTACATGTACAAAATCCAGGAGCGCAAACCCAAAGTGAATATAGCTTTGTAATGGATGAAGATATTGTGTTATCTGAATTGATCAAATAAAAAAGAAAAAATATAAAATGTAGGGACGCTCCTTGTGGGTGTCCTTTTTTATCTGCAAAAGAATCTGTAGTGATAAAATTGCGTTTTGTCACCACTGCTAGATAAATATATTTCGTAAGAGAGTTTTTGTTACGTAGCATGCTACGTAACAAAATAGTAGAGATGCATCTCCCTATATATTTGTGGTATAATTTATGCAAGATTATTTTATAAATTTTAACTTAATAGAATTATGAAAATAACAAAAACTAAAATTGATGGACTTTTGATTATTGATCTGGATGTGTTTGGAGATGATAGAGGATTTTTTGTGGAGACATATAATAAAGAAAAATACATGGAGGAGGGAATTGGTCCGCCAGCTGGCGGAGAGTTTGTACAAGATAATCTTTCAAAATCAACAAAAGGCGTGCTCAGGGGCCTTCATTATCAAAAAGAACCTTATGCACAAGGAAAGCTTATTACTGTGGTTACAGGGAGTGTGCTGGACGTTGCAGTGGACATTAGACATGGTTCAGAAACATTTGGTCAGTGGGTAAGTGTTAAATTGACAGAAAAGAATAAAAAACAATTTTGGATTCCGGCAGGATTTGCACATGGCTTTCTGTCACTAGAAGATGATACGATTTTTAGTTATAAGTGCACAAATGTTTATAACAAACGGTCAGAAGGTGCGATTGCATGGGATGACGCGCATCTAAATATCGACTGGCAATTAGGACAATATGGAATTATGGAGCCAATGATATCAGAAAAGGATAAAGAAAATACAACATTTTGCAATATTGATAAAGATTTTATATATGAAAAAAAGTAAAAATGGCTGGAAGACATTATCATCGAAAATAGTTCATAAAAATCCATGGTATAGGATTCAAAAGGATGATGTTGTGCTACCAAATGGGAGTGATGGAGAATATTATGTCATAAAGCTTAATAAGACAGTGTTCATTGTGCCAATTAAAGATGATAAAATTATTTTTATAAAACAATATCGATATGTATTTGATGAGTGGTTTATGGAATTGCCAGGAGGTAACGTGAATATAGGCGAGGATGTGCGTGATGCTGCTGCAAAAGAATTGCGTGAAGAAGTCGGGTATGCTGCTGAAATGCAGGAAGTTGGCACATTTGTGCCAATGAGTGGAGTAGTGGATGAACTTGACCATGTGTTTATAGCAAAAAATCTTACTTTTGTAGGACAAGAGCTTGAGGCAACGGAAGAGGGATCTGAAATTGTAGAAGTTTCAATTGATAAGGTATATAAAATGATTGAAAATGGTGAAATTATGGATGGTCAGACAATTACAGCATTAACTCTTGCAAAAAAATATCTTAAGAAATAAGTCTGGACAAGTTTGTGATTTTGTGTAATAGTAATACATTCTTTGATGTATTATTAAATTTTTGATTATGGAAAAATATTTGCAACATTTTAATTATGATACGTTTTTACAGCTTGTGATCATTATTTTGAGTACAATAATTATTGCACAAGTTGTGACGTTTATACTTGCTTTTATTGGCAAGAGAATTGCTAAAAGAACTGCGACGGATATGGATGATAAAGTTATAGATTCTCTCAAAGGTCCGGTATTTTATACAATTGTTCTTACGGGAATTTATATGGCGATGCGGATTTTATTTTTTGGCGATGTGATCAAAAATTTTACATTACCATTTTTTCAAACGATCCTTATTATTTTATGGTCTGTGTTTTTGGTTCGATTGATTAAAATTCTTCTGTATTCTTTTGCGCGGACACATAGATTTAAATTTGTTACAATTCAAACTCTGCCACTTTTTCTCAATTTATCTTTTGTCGTTATTTGGGCAATATCTGTTTACATCATGTTTGGTGTATGGGGAATTAATATGACAGCGTGGCTTGCGTCAGCTGGAGTTGCTGGTATTGCGATTGGATTTGCTGCTAAGGATACTTTGGCAAACTTGATTTCTGGAGTTTTTATACTGACGGATGCACCGTATAAAATAGGGGATTGGATTGTACTTGATAGTGGTGAGCGTGGAAAAGTTACAAGTATAGGCATACGAACAACACGGATGAAAAATACAGATGATATGGAAGTAACGGTGCCAAATGCTGTAATAGGCAATGCAACACTGACAAATGAATCGGGTGGCGATACGGGTAAAGAATATCGTGTGAAAATTCCATTTGGCGTTGCATATGGAAGTGATATCGATAAAGTAGAAAGACTTGTACTCGATATTGCAGATAAAAATGAGAATGCGTTACAAAAACCAGAGCCACGAGTGCGTTTTAGAATGTTTGGTGCTTCAAGTCTTGATTATGAATTATTGGTGAGAGTGGAATCATCTGTAAAAAAGGGTATCACAACGCATGAGCTCAACAGAGCGATTTATAAAACATTTGAAAAAGAGGGTATAGAAATCCCATTTGCGAAGCAGGATTTGTACATCAAAGAACTGCCACAAAAAAATTAATAAATGACAAAAAAATAAACTTATAGTAAAATGTTAGTAAAGTATTATTACTAACATTTTATTTATGAGAATATTGATTACTGGAGGCGCAGGATTTATTGGATCAAATTATATTCATTATATTTTAGAACAATATCCAAAAGACACGATCATTAATTTAGATGCACTCACGTACGCAGGAAATTTGGAGAACTTAAAAGATATAGAAGATAATCCTAATTATAAATTTGTGCATGGTGACATCATGGATGGTGTCTTGGTGAATGAGCTTATGAAAGATGTTGATACAGTTGTGCATTTTGCGGCAGAAAGCCATGTGGATCGCTCGATTTTGGACAGTGCTGCATTTGTGCGAACAAATGTAAATGGTACGCTTATTCTTCTTGAGGCAGCAAAGAACAATGGCAATGTGCGATTTCATCACATCTCGACTGATGAAGTATATGGTTCTTTGGATAAGGATGCTCCACCATTTAATGAAACAACGCCATATGATCCACATAGTCCGTATAGTGCATCAAAAGCATCGTCTGATCACCTTGTGCGTGCATACTTTCATACACATAGATTACCTGTGACAATTTCAAATTGTTCTAACAACTATGGTCCGTATCAATTTCCAGAAAAGCTGGTCCCACTTTTTGTGTTAAATTTAATTGATGATGTAAAAATTCCAGTATACGGTACAGGAGAAAATATTCGTGATTGGTTACATGTTAGTGATCATTGTAAGGCAATTGATAAAATTGTACGAGAAGGAACAATTGGTGAAACATATTGTATTGGTGGCGATGCAGAAAAAACAAATATGGAAATTACAAATATCATACTTAACGCAATGGGTAAGGGTGAAGAAATGATCGAGCACGTAGAAGATAGGAAAGGACACGATAAAAGGTATGCAATTAATTTTGATAAAATTAAAAACGAGCTTAGCTGGGAGCCTGATGTAACATTTGAAGAAGGTATCACAGAAACAATTGAATGGTATAAAAATAATGAAAAGTGGTGGCGAAATATTAAAAGTGGGGAATATCAGGAATATTATAATAAACAGTATGGAAATAAATAAAAAAATGGTAGTATTGTTGAGTGTTGCTATTTTTGTGTTGTATGGTTGTGCAACACAAAATGAAAATACATCAGAAATTGTGCAAGATATTTCTACAATTAAAATTGTAAATGAATGTAAAGCAGACACATGTGATAGTAAAATTATTTCAGAGTCTATTGAACCTTTGAAATTTAAACAAAAAATAGGTAGCGGTGAATATGTTGTAATTGATATTCGCACACCTGAGGAACATCAAGAGGAGCACATTGATACAAAACAACAAAATATTGATATTTACGCAGATGATTTCAGTGATGAGATAAAGAAGTTGGATAAAAATAAGAAATATCTCATTTATTGCAGAAGTGGCAGTCGTACAAAAATGGGACTAAATAGAATGAAGGCATTTGGATTTAATGAGGTGTATGACCTTAGTGGTGGTATAAACACATGGAAAGAAAATAAATTTCCAACAACAAAAGTTAATATGTAATAAATATAAAATATATTATGCAAAAAATAGTAATAATTATAGCGGTTACAACGATTCCTTTGATCACGATTATTGGAGGATTATATTTCTTTGGGAATATGCAAAAAGATCGTGCGATTGATGATGCAATTGCAGGAATTGAAGATCCATATTATAGAGAATTAGCACAGCAATGCGATGCAAAAGATGATTCTGAATACAAGTGCTGCCTTTCATCTGTGTATGATATGATTGGTTTTGATGCAAAGCTTGCAACAGAAAAAGAATGTGAGAATCTAGCAATTGATGAATTGAGGTGTCCCGGTTCATATAAGTGGTGTGTGCCATTAGCTGATGTGATAATGCCATCGGAAGACATAATGGATAATGACAATGATCACAAAGCATGTGAAGTGGATGCTGATTGTGTACCTGCAACCTGTTGTCATGCAACAGATGTTATCAATAAAGAATTTGCACCAGATTGTAGTGCTGTGATGTGTACAATGTCGTGCGAGACAGTACTTGATTGTGGGCAAGGCAAACCAGTGTGTAAAAGTGGCATATGTGAGATTGAGGTAAAATAATGAGAGATTGTAGTATGAACATACCATTGAACATACCATGGTATGTTCAAGACGTATAGCAGGCGAAGTGATTAAAGAATAAATATTGTCAGGTGTCTTTATGGTAAGCAAAAAACAAATTGATGAAATAGAGCGAAAAGCAAAGGAATATTTTGACGGTGCAAGTGTGTGTCATGATTGGAGTCATATTGAAAGAGTGAGAAGTCTTGCACTTTCAATTGGAGAAAAAGAAAAAGCAAATTTGCAGGTCATTGAAATTGCTTCACTATTACATGACATCGGACGCAAGGCAGAATTTGCGTGTAAGGGTAAAAAAGAAGATGGTGTTAAATTTTGTCATTCTATAGAAGGCGCAAAAGAGGCAAAAAAAATATTGTGTGATTTTGATATTGATGAAAAAAGTGTTAATAATATTTTGCATTGCATTTCTTCACATCGGTTTAGAAATGAAGAAATTCCAGAAACCTTGGAAGCAAAGGTTTTATTTGATGCTGATAAGCTAGATAGTATTGGAGCTGTCGGAATTGCACGAGATTTTGTATTTGTGGGTCATTTTGAAACGGCAATGTATACAGGAAATGAAAAAGCACAAATTGAAAGTGGTAAAAATTATGATTTTACCCAGGAAGATACAGCAGTGCTGGAGTATGAAAAAAAATTGAAACATGTAAAAGATAGAATGCAAACAAAAACAGGAAAAAAATACGCACAAGGGCGACATGAGTTCATGGTAAAATTCTTCGAAAGATTTTGGGATGAGGTCATTGGTGTGAAATAATTTTATGAAACAGACAAGACTTTATATAGTTGTTGGTTGATAATATTAAATATGATAATAAAAATACTATAAATTTAAAAAACTGCTACCGTACCTTTAAAGGTACGGTAGCAACTAAACATTGTATTATGAAAAAAGTGATAATTTTGGGGTCAAAGGGTATGCTTGGGCAAGAGTTGGTCCGTGTGTTTGGTAGTGATGATGGATATGAAGTTATTGCGTGGGATCGTGATGATGCAGATGTGCGGGATAAGGTGGAATTATCTGAAAAAATTATGGACATCATGCCAGATGTTATTTTTAATGCTGTTGCGTATAATGCAGTTGATGCATGTGAAGAGGATGATGAGGAGTATCAAAAAGCAAAAGTTCTCAACGGTATATTTCCTGGTGAGTTGGCTAGTATTTCAAAAAATATTGGTGCAACTGTTGTGCATTATTCAACGGATTATGTATTTGATGGAAAACGACCAGTATATAAAGGGACAAGTAAAAATCCTAGTTGTTGTGGTCAGAGATGTGATGGTTGTATGTATATGGGTGCAGATGACACTCTTGATTATTATGCATATCATGAAAATGATGAAGCTCATCCAGTGTCACGATATGGTCGCAGTAAGCTCATGGGCGAAGAAAATGTAGAAAGGGTTGGTGGCGATTATTATATAATAAGACTTTCAAAATTGTTTGGTTTGCCAGCTGAGAGTGCAGAAGGAAAGAAGAGTTTTTTTGATGTGATGTTGGAGCTTGGGAAAAAGAACGATAGTGTGCAGGCAGTTGACGGAGAAACAAGTAAATTTACATATGCACCAGATCTAGCCGAAAAAAGTAAGGAAATTGTAGAAAAAAATATGGATAGTGGAATTTATCACGTTGCAAATGAAGGCGCGGTTACGTGGTATGATGGTGTGGTAGAATTATATAAAATTGTAGGATTGGATACAAAGATTGAGCCTGTTACTCCAGAAACATTTCCGCGACCAGCTGCACGTCCAGATTCATCAGTACTTAAAGTTACAAAAATTGAACCACTTAGACATTATAGTGAGGCATTGGAGGAATACATAAACGATAAATAGAAAATTATAATTTATGAAATTACTTAAAAAAGTTTCAACTTTGGAGGCAAAAAGATGTTTTGTGTTGTCGCAACGCTTTACATCAAAAAAAATGCGAAAAAAAGGTATCAAGGTACACGATCCTAGTGAAAAAAACCTTGTTGACCACTTGTCACAGGTCAGGAAGGATGTTCTAAAATTGAAAGAGAGTTCACTTGATCGCATTATCGGTAGTGAATCTAAAAAAAGACTGCAAGTATATAATAATTTGGATTGGTATGTGGGTGAGGTAAACACGTCCGAAGTAAAAGTGTGGAAAAATACAGGTGGATTGCATGCATCATGGACACAGCGACAGTCATTGAAATATACTGCTGAAAAATTAGTGCAAGAATTACAAAAAGAAAATTCAAAGTTGCGGAGAAAGCGCGTAATGCATACTGTGCCTCAAATTATGAAAGTAAAAAAAATTATACAAAAGGAAAAATATTTATTACCAATAGTAGTGCCAAATAGAACATATGCAAAATATAGTGGAGGATTTAGGTCTATACCAGGAATTCTTGATGACGGGTGTATGCGATCACTTGCATATGCTGTTTCTGGGGATCAAAAGATCAAAGTATACATAGGCATTGTCCCAGAGGGAGCGTGATGATATAATGATATGTAAAGGAATAACAGTTCAAAAGTAATAATCAATATTTTTTGTAATACAAGAGGAGGAAAGCAGTGAAGATGAGTAGTTCATATGTATTAATAATTATTTGCGCTGTGTTTGCTATTTGTGCATGGTATTTTCATTGGGATTTTCGTCACTTGCTTGAGTTAAATCTGAAAGTATTGCATAGTCTTTCGCCATAGATATGGCAATTATTCTGGCTCATGTCCACCTTCG